>NZ_JAFLCJ010000027.1:0-71372 GCF_017302695.1 Leptolyngbya sp. UWPOB_LEPTO1
CGACCATGCTTAACGACATCCACACTCTGGCAATCGGGACATTGAACAGGTTCTAGGACCATCTCGACTCAGCCCTCTAACACATCGTTTTCATTCTGCCATATATCCACATATCTAGAACACTACCGGGGCAATCTATACCGCAAACAAGGCGCAGGATTTCCGATCGACGTAATTTTGATCGAAGGACGAGGACAATCACAGCGAGATCTACCTGCGGCGGAAGTGCCAATCATCTACAAATCATTCGATGCACTCAAGGAGCTACTGCCCAATGAACGCATTCAGCACCGAGAACTACAACCACTTCTCACAGATTTGGAAGCCACAAGAGGAGAGAGATCAAACCCTGTTTCTGGTCAGGCTCCCGATCGAGATACAGGAATTATCTTGGCGCGACTACCAACGCTTAATGATGCTCAGAATTCAGTGGATGATTCATCGCTGGTTGAAGGAGAGCGGCGAGAATCAAATTCAAACGCACCGCCGCCTCAGCCAAGCCCTCAGAGCACTATCCATGCAGGAACCGCCGACGCTGTACGAAGACGCTCAGGCGAGGGAACTGGAACCGCTGTGGTGGTGGATGCAGGAATGGGCAGAAACCTTCGTCCAACGCAACGAAGTCCTGGCGACCAAGTTTCAAATTCACAACGGGCTGACGTTTCCGACTCAGATCGCTCTAGCTTCTCCAGAGATCCAACAGGCGTGGATGCAGGAACACGACGAGATCACGTTGGAGAATTGGCTGTCGCAGTTGACCTACGGAATGAGCGAGTAGTTTCCTCTTCAGACACAACACAAGAGACTCAAATCATGGCAAATCTAAACTTTGAGAGTCCAGCTTCGACGGATGCTACATTGAATGTTGCTTATTTACCTCGGAGTCAAGGCAAATCTCCCGGTACGCTCATTCCTTCCAATATGGCGACTGCGGCTCAGACTGCCCTCGATAAGCTAGAACGGGCAGTCGGTGATGTCGATGAATATGTCCAGCATCGCCTGTGGTATGAATCTAAAGAAGAACTATGGAAGTATCTGTACGCTGAACAGATTGATGCGAATGCTTTGGCGTTTTGGCAGCGCGATCGCGACAAAGTATTTCTCAATGGCGATCAAACCGGAAACGGTAAAGGGCGATTTTGCGCGAGTCAGATTGTTGATGCGTTCAACCAAGGCTACATTCCCGTTTTTATTACCCAAAAATCAACCCTTTATGTCTCGATGTTGGCTGACCTGCAAGACATTAGTAAACCTGGAGTGAATATCTTCGCGACTGACAACAATCTCAGATTAGATTTGCCCAACGGCAGCAAACTCAGAACGGGAAACCCTGCCGAACAAGAAGCTGAAATGCAACGCATCATGCAGCAAGGCGTTGGTGCGTACAATGCGATTTTTACTACATACAGTCAACTCCAGACGATCGACCGTGGCAAAGAACCGTTCCGACGAAACTTTCTTCGAGAGATTGCACCCAACGCCATTTTTATCTTCGATGAGGCACATGAAGCAGGCGGGAGTACTGGAGAAAAAGGCTGGACAAGCAGTAGTGATGCGCCCAATCGAGCCGAGTTCGCACGGGAATTAATCGATTTGAGTGCTGGAGCGGTGTTTGCCAGTGCTACAGCAATTAAAGATCCAGCCGTAATGGATTTGTATGCTCGTCGCTCAGATGCAGCAGAAGCAGTCGCCAGTATCAAATCACTCCAACGAACATTGAAAGCAGGGGGTGTTCCGCTTCAGCAAATGATGGCAACGAAATTCGTCGCATCTGGTCAAATGTTGCGACGAGAACGATCGTTTGAAAATGTTGCCTTTCAAGCCAAGGTCGTTCCGGTCGATCGGGAGGTAGCCGATAACATTTCTGCAATCATGCGAGCAATCAGTCAGTTTGACCTTGCTAAAGAGAAAGCCATTGCCAAGTTGAGCAAAGAACTGAAGAAAGAAGCGAAAGCTGCTAGCGAGGATAGCTCGATTGGGCAGGCAGGGGCACGATCGACAAACTTCACTTCGCTGATGAATAATGCGATCGATCAAGGCTTACTTTGTCAAAAAGCAGAGGCAGCAGTGCAAGAAGCGATCGCAGCCATCGAACGCGGGCAAAAACCTGTGATTGCTGTTGCTAATACAATGGATGCTTTCATTGGTCAGTATGCGGAAGACAGCGGACTTGAGCCAGGGGATGCGATCAATATTTCGTTTGGTGATGTATTGAGCCGATATCTGGAGCGATCGCGTGATGTCACGATCAAAGACCATGAAGGCAACATGACGCGCCGACGCATGACCGATGAAGAGCTAACCGACGTAGCATTAGCAGCTTATGACACTGCGAGAGAAATCATTGATACGACTGACCTCTCGACGATTCCGCTTAGTTCGATCGACTATATCAAGTGGCGATTGGCGCAGGCGGGGCTTCGAGTCGATGAGATTACCGGACGGCACAATATCATCGACTACGCAGTAACAGGAGAGCAAGGTTATGCTCGTCGCTCTGCGAATGAAACGAAGCCACAAGCACGAGTGCAAATTGTTGACCAATTCAATGCAGATCAAATTGATGTCCTAATCCTGAATCGTGCTGGAGCGACAGGTATTAACCTTCATGCTTCAGAGAAGTTTGCTGACCAAAAGCAGCGACATCTAATCATGGCGCAGGCAGAACGCGACATCAATCAAGTGATGCAGATGTTAGGGCGGGTGAATCGGTTTGGGCAAGTGTCTGAGCCGGAAATTACTTTGCTGATGAGTGATATTCCAGCCGAGAAGCGCTTGGGAGCTTTGCTATCTCACAAAATGGCAACGCTCAATGCTAATACAATCGCAGATCGCGATTCTGCTTTGTCGATCGCAAATGTCGTAGACTTTCTCACCCCCTATGGCGAAGAAGTGATTCACGAGATTCTCGACGACAATCCAGAACTAGAAGCAAAGCTGGCTTATCCCAGAAATAACCTACAAGGCGATTCAGAGATTGAGGCCATCAGCCGCATCACTGGGCGAATTCCGCTGCTATCGGTGAAAGAGCAAGAAGAATTATATGCGTTGATTGAATCAGAGACGCTGGATTTAGTCGCTCAAAAGCAGGCAATGGGCGAAAGCGTGTTGGAGGCACAGCAGCTTGATCTCGATGCTAGAACAATTGGACGGATGGAAGTTATTCCTGATGAAGGTCAAGTACGGAATGAATTTACGGGTTCAGTTTATCTGGACGTAGTGGATGCCAAAATCCCGGTGAAGCCGTTCAATCAACTCGAAGTGATTAACCTGGTGCGGGAGCATTTGGGATTAAAAGCTGTCCAACGAGTTGCTGACCATAACTTTGATCAGGTAGAGCGATCGGCAAAGGATGACGCAAAACTGACGATCACTCAACTTCGGCAAGCAACAAGAGACTATCGAACTGAGCTTCTATCAAGCAAACTCGATAGCTACAGTCGCAACAAATTAACCGAACGGCTCAATACACAGTTCAACCATATTCGCGACATTTTACGGCAGTTTCCATCTGGTCAAACTGTTCGAGTAGTATCGCCCGAAGGCAACGTGACATATGGAGTTGTTGCACGAATTTGGCAGAAGGGGCACAATGGCAGTCCCACCGCGCCATCAAACTGGAAAGCGCAAGTCCTAACAGACAATCAAGCTCGAATTCTCACCATCCCTTTGACCCGTTTCAATCGAGGAAAAACAGAGTCCCTGATCACAATTTCTGCTCAAGATAAAAACTGGGACGGTCATGACATCTACGAAGCCTTCGATCTCCGACAAACGGCAGACCGCACTGAGCGGCAAATTTTTCAAGGTAACTTGCTGAAAGCCTATGAGAAATATCCGACTGGAAAATTTCTGAACTACACCGATTATCAGGGCAATGTGCGGCAAGGGCTAGTTATGCCTACCAGCTTTGATATTCAGGAATCACTTCGAGAGCAGCCCGTCTCTTTTTCCGAACCACACCAGGTCAAGGCGTTCATGACTGAATTGACTACCTACCAAGGGTCAGTCAAAACCTTGGATGAGGTACTGACCATCAAAAGTCAAGCATCTGCTCGATTTGGGAGTACTGCGGCAGGTTTCGTGCTGCAAACTCCTAAAAGCGCGATCGGTGATCGCTTCTCACTCGATCAATCGCTGATTGTGGCTGCGGGGAATGAATTCTACTCGATTAGCGATCGCATGGAACTGATCGTTCCTGCTGAAAACATCGATCGCGTCCTGACTATTCTAATGAAAGAGCAGGAACAGACTCTAGCAGCATTTGATTTCAAGGATAAAGCGCGTGAGTTTTTGGGTGTGAGGCTACCAGAACTTGAAGTAGTCAGTGATGAATTTGTGGCAGAGAAATCAGTACCACAAGCAACGCTGAGGGGGGAAGCTTCAGAAATATTTGAGGAGGTGGGAACACCTCGACAGCAGGCTACTAACAACAATACGAACCAGCTAACCAGCAGCGCAGAAAGGAATGTGACGACATTCCTACGTGAAGCAGGTCTATGGACAGCCGTAGTAACTGCTGAAGATTATCACCTGAGAATTGAACACGAACCATACATTCCTCTTGTGATTGAACGGCATGGCAATCAGCTTTACCTAACGCATTACCTTGAACAAAACGGAGATACCTTCATTGATACAGAGGTGGTACTTCGCTTCCACGAGAACCACATTCTTCAGCTTGAAGAAACAGCCGTTCAAGATCCATTGCGTGGTGGAGAGCATCGAGGGAGAGATCGCAGCTTTGCCAAACTATTCTCCCAAAACATCCTCGATCAAGGATTTGCTCAAGCAGCCAGAACCCTTCAGCCCAATATGACTTCACAAATACCTGAAGAAGAATTGGAGCAATCAGAACTCTTTGCTCTCAATCAGTACGAATCTACAACTTCTAGAACTGACACTCTGCAATCCGACCCAACTTGGACAACATGGGATCAATCGCGCCAACAGCAAGACCACCAAGACCCCCAGCAAATTCAATCTATCGATATTCCTGTTGAAATGACAGTTAATTCATCCTGGAAAACCTTGGCTAATAGCATTCGAGATCTTGCATTGCTCGATTTAGCCGTTCAGTTTGGACTCGAACAAGACCGCTCCGATAAAGCAAAATGGCGATCGCAAAGTTTCTGTATTAGCATCAACGACAACAAGTTTTTTGACCATTATGTGGGCAAAGGTGGAATTGGCGCGATCGACTTTACGATGCACATTCAGAACTGCTCATTCCAAGAAGCGGTCGAGAAGCTAGCAAATGAACGTCCTTCGACTAACGTTCAAGCTCCCACCCAAGAGAAACGACCGAAATGCAACATTCGAGATGAAACCAAGTGGGAGGCAGTCCGAGATTATCTAGTGAATGAGCGCAGACTGCCTGCGGATCAAGTCGATAGACTACACGCTGAAGGATTACTCGCGGCTGATTCTCGCCAAAACGTGATGGTTTTTCGCCATCAACTCGCTGAGAACTTTGAACGCGGTGAAGCGATCGGAGCCAACCTACGAGGAACCATTCCAAATGCTGCAACTGGGGAAATCTTCAAAGGTTTGACACCTGGAACAGCCCGTGAGAACGGCTATTTCTGGTTCCAGCAAGGTGAAGGGAAAATTAATCGAGTCGTAATCACAGAATCTGCGATCGATGCCATCTCCTACTCTGCTCTGAATGAATTTGCGAACGCTACCGTTTTTCTGTCAACGGATGGTCAGGGTGCGATTCCAGTTGAGGCACTTCGCCAAGTCATCGATCGAGAAGGGGAAATCATTCTGGCACACGATCGTGATCGTCAAGGTGAGCATCTAGCGTGGCAGATTGCCCAGCAGTTTTCTGATGTAGTGCTAGAGCGAGAAACGCCAACAGCCGGAAAAGACTGGAATGATCAGCTTCTTGGTAAGGAGCAGGAAGATTGTCGATCGAAGATTGCAACAGAGCTTTGGACGTGTTATCGATTAGCAACGATCGAGAAACGACAAGAAATTATCCAGCTTGGGCTTGAAGTCAATGAAGCAAACAATCCTCGCACTCTAACAAGCGAAGAATTGCAGGCAATTCAAGATTCGATTACCTCAAAATGGGGGCAGGAAATTGCCCTGATTGCTCAACGTGCCTATGCTTATGCGGAAACGATGGGCGTTGTGAAACCTGATGAAAGTGGGGAAGCTTGGACTGCGATCGGAAACGGCTACGATCTCAGCTATAGACCAGTTAACGGTCACTTTCTGGTCGTGAGCAAAGAAAGTGAACCGATGGAAATTCTCAGTATCAACGGCATTATCCAGCCTGAAGCGACGCGAGGGATTCGAGAAACGAATTTAATCGATTTCCGCGAAACTGACAAATATCTGAATGAGGTGAAATTTCAGACCAATCAAACTCCAACTCAAACACAAGAAATTGCTCAGAGCAAACGAGAGCAATCCCAGGAGCCTCAACCTTTGAGTCCGTCTCAGCAACAATCCTCTCTGAAAGACCTACGGAATTGGTATCGCCGAGCGCGAGACATCGGGCGTTCCGATCAACATTTGAAGCAAATTGAGTTGGTGGGGAAAGCCTTTGTGGAAGGACAGTCACTTTCTGAGCGGGATTTGCAGATGATGGCAAAGGATATGGCGACTTGGGAAAAGCAGGCGCACTCGATCGCAGAACAAGCACGATTTATTCTGTCAGAGCTTGGGCAACCGCTAGCAGCAGGAACGGTATTTCCAG
The DNA here is from genome assembly GCF_017302695.1 of Leptolyngbya sp. UWPOB_LEPTO1. Lineage (NCBI taxonomy): Bacteria > Bacillati > Cyanobacteriota > Cyanophyceae > Leptolyngbyales > Leptolyngbyaceae > Leptolyngbya > Leptolyngbya sp. UWPOB_LEPTO1. The sequence goes on from NZ_JAFLCJ010000027.1 coordinate 6,710, forward strand.
GCAAAACTTATTTGTTGTACGCGCAGGAATCATCGCTTTACGCTCTCGCTCCGGAACGCGGGAAGAAGCCTCAAGCAACCGACCAGCAAATCCTCCCAGAATCGGTGTTGAGATCAGGGCACGGCATCATTCTCAAACTGGAACACGGTGAAATTTCCTCAATGACGCAGTTAACTTCTGCGGATGCTCATCGGTTTGGGAAATTCGTTGAACAGATTCAACAAAGGACAAAGCAGACCGAAATGATTGGGCGCGATCTCTGAGGCAGCTTGTCAGAATTTATCAATTGTCTGCCTTATTTGTGTCAGATCGAGTCCCTAACCTTACAGCATTCAGCTTCTCAAACAAGCAATGCGTTGGTTTAGATTTCTCACACCGATAGTTCTGACTGTTGTTCTAGTCGTCATTGGAGCCGTTATCTTTCCGCAGCGATCCGATGCGGCGGAGAGTTACTTTCCAACAACACTCTACAACAGTGCGCCCGTGCCTGATTTGAGCCAAACTACTTTCTCTTCTTTGCCTGCAATTGAGCAGGCTGGAGCAGTTCAGGTTCCAAGTCAGACGATCGAGCAATTAGGTTACGACCCGTCTCGAAGTTGGCAAGCAGGAGCTTCGATTGGAGATGTTCTCATGTTAGGCGATACACAAGATACTTTTGGACTTCAAACCTTCAGTCTAGATAATGTAGCTCAGTTGGGTCGATTGAACCTGGGCAATCTCAGTCTCAGCAACTTTCCACTGATTAGACAGCAAACGATCGCAACGCTCGTGGATGCCGTGCCAATGCTGGAGAATTTTCAGCTTGGACAAGTCAAACCGCTGTCCGATCTGGTCAATCAAAGCCTTGCCCATCTTGCGCTCAAAGATCTGAATCTGAATGATTGGGGGGCTACTTCACTTTCTGCGATCGCATCTCATGACGTACTGGGGCAACTGCCGCTGAGTGAACTATCGCTCAATCGCTACAGTTTCAGCCAAATTCCAGGATTGGATCAAGTTCCACTTTCCAACTTCAAAGCGTGGCAAACAGCATTGATCAATGGCATACCAGGCTTATCGCAAGTTGCCTTCTCCCAGTTTCCGATTAATCCTTTTCAGATGCTTGGAGCCGTTGCAATTCATGATGTGACATATGGTGGGGAGCGATCGCACAAGGAATCCACCCAAAATCCAACAAAGTTTTCGATCACCGGAAGCGACAAAGTTGGGTTTCACTACAGCTGCGCTCAGGCAGGAGGCTGTGATTATATCGAACTTAATTCACCAGGCTATTCTGGCTCAGGAGCATTGAGCGATCCGGGACAGCTTCATGGAGCGAGATGGATTCGAGGTGGAAAAGAAGCAGGTGAGCAAATGGTTCCTGGAGGTCGTGGCGTTTTAGGACGACTCAACAGTGGAATGGAACCGACAGGTAGGCTTGCTTTCGGCAAAGCGTTCAAAGTCGTTCTGACAGATACCGATGAAGCGACAGGAACAGGTAGATTTGGGCTATATTTTCGGGTTTGCATCAAAAAAGCATTTGTCAATCTCGGCTGTACGCCCTATTTCATTGGTCCGGTTCCGTGGCTTTCGACCCAGGAAAAAGGCTTCGTGTTTGTTGGTCTAGCAGACGGCAACGGAGGTATGGATGAGCTACCGCCTGGAACTGAACTTCCCCCAGAAGTGCAGCAACAAATCGATCAAATCAAAGGGGAGAATTCACCCGAAGCAAATTTAGATGGGTCTGGGTTATGTGGTTCTGGCCCCGGTGGAGTCGATTTCAAAGCTTTAGCAGACGCAACCAGTGGCATTGAGGGAAATTACAGTAGTGTCGGACAATGGGGCTGTGATGGAGACGGAAACTGTGGGCGCGGACTAGGACGCTATCAGTTCATGACTTACCGCGAGGATGTCAAACAGGCAGTTTTGCGGCAACCTGGAGGTAGTGCTTTCTACGGGCGACTCGCGGCTGGGCACGAACCCAGTTCGGCTGAATTGCTGCAATACTTTCCAACTTCGGTGCAGGACTCATTATTTGTCAATGCCGAGACTCAAAACATCAAGTACCTTCAGAGCCGAGGAAAATCTGGGAATGAGCTTATTGCTTGCTTAGGAGAGATGTGGTACTCCGGTGAATGCAGTCATTCCGGTGGCAGGGATTACACCGGAGGACCAACGATCAGTGAGTACGGGCAGATTCTAGTTAGCAATTACCAGAAAGCTCTGAAGCGATCCGGCGGAAAATCCTGCTCTATCAACGCGAAAGGCGGCGGAAAATCTACTGGGAAGTTGAGCAGCCCGGTTTCTAATGCGCCTGTAACCAGCGAGTTTGGTGCGAGATCGCGACCCTGTGCAGCTTGCAGTACCTATCACTTGGGACTCGATTTCGGCGTACCCGATGGAACACCTGTGAAGGCAGCAGATGGTGGCAAGATTATCTACTCCGGTTGGATGCAAGGGTACGGCAATACGGTTGTCGTTGATCACGGCAATGGGCTGATGACGCTGTACGCACACAATTCTCAACTCCGGGTCAAAGTCGGAGACACGGTATCTCAAGGACAAATTATCACCGAGAGCGGCCATTCAGGCGTGGGAACAGGTTCTCACCTTCATTTTACGGTGATCGAAGGCGCAACTCCCGGTGATGTTTACAGTGGTCATGAAGTAGACCCCAGAAAGTATCTCAGATTGTAATTTCAGGAGAAAACTATGCCTCAACGCATTCGTCCGATTCGCTTTGGAATCAGCAGCATCGTGTTACTGATGACGCTGTTGGGATCAGTTCAACTGGTTCAGGGTCAGACCTCTAAAATTCCTGATGTTATCAAAAGTTGTTTACCAACCCAAACCCGCCCCGCGATCGTGCGCTCAGAACTGATCACCCAAACGCGATCGCAAAGCAAAACCTACTATTTACTGAGTGCATTCCCAGCTTCTGGCAATGGCATTGATTTGGTCATCTCGGTAAACGGAAATCGCTGCACCCAAGAATTTTTTAATGCTCCTGGAGATACTGTATCGCTGACGAGTGTGGTAGGTCAGGAGGTGGCACGAAAACTAGCATTAGGACGTTACCAGCACGAAATTAAACGGTTTGGCAGACCAAAGTTACAGCAGCAAGTGAACCAAGCAGCATCCAACGGTGTGTTCTATCCAGAAGAGGTCTGGGCACTGAAACAGCTTGGAATTTCGATTCCGACAACAGTTCACGTAACGGAGTAGAAGAATGTCGATCAAACGATTGGTTTATGGCGCGATCGTAGTCACACTATCCGGTGTTCTCATCTGGCAAATTGCCCCCAGCTTCTCTAATGAGTCAAGTTGGCAACCTGCTTCTCAAATCGCACCGCCAGGACTCTTGCAACGACTACAGCAAGACTACGCGCCTCATATTCCTTCCAACGCGACTGTGGATGTTAGGCAAATGCAAATGCTTAAACTGCAACAATCAGGATCGCTACCGCTGTATTTAGTCAACACAAGGATTCATACAAGTGGAAATCAGAAGAAAACGCCAACCTGTGGCTTTGGCGGCTGTCTATTTCTGGGTTACATCCCGGATAACAGTAGTTTTAAGCAAGTGTTCAACGGATTGATTAATGATTTTCAGGTGCAAGGAAAACCACCTGTGATCAAGCCAATTGCACGAACGATGAACAGGGTTCCTTGCTTTCAATTAACCACGTATAACCCAAGAACAGGAAAGAGCAATCCAACGCAAACCCTGTGCTTCAACGGGGGAGATTTTACGCCTGTTGGAGGGAAGGTGAAATACCCCTGATGACAAGCTAGAAAACTACAGCATTACTTCATCATTCGACTTCTTTAGTTTCTATCATGCGAGAGTCTCAGAATGGTTCAATTCGTTGACAAATACCAAGCAACTAAAACACTTAGCTTGAGTGGCGAAACCCTCAAGAAGTACCGACTTCAAGGGGAATGGATCGAAGGAATCCATTGGGTGCGGATCAATAGCCGATGTGTCCGGTACAATCTAGAACTAATCCAAGATTGGTTCCATAATCGTCATGATCCTGCCGCTCATTGGCGAGCGATCGAAGTCTACCAATCCACCCTGTTAAGTAATCAGAAGAAATCGAAAAAAGCCAAGTAAAGCAGGCATCATTTCGATTTTCCAGAACATTTACTCTTTCACAAAATACGGAATATGCAACAAAAGCCTTTTGCTGAAACCTTGCAAGAACTCCCTGAATCGACTCGTTTAGAGCATGGGCAATACACTATGCTGCTTCAGCAGGAAATGTCAGCAGTAACCGAGGGAAGCATTTACTTTAGCTTGCCAGATCAAGATGGTTATCTTTTTGAGTATGATGGCGATCTTGATGAGGCATTGAATGACTTGCCTGAGATTCATGGCGCGATCGCTTCCAGAGATGAAGTACAGCAATCTCCAACCTTAACTCCTGAGGCTACGATCGTAATCGAGCAACTTTGGAATCACTTCGAGCAAACTGGAACCCAAGAACTTGAAGGCGGACGGGATTACAATTTTCGGATTGAGAGCGACTGGCTTCTGGTTGTGCCAAAAGAGCCTTCTGAGGAAGTCGTGGCGATCAGTCGAGATGGGGAAGTACAGTCAACTTTTGAGCCAGAGCGCTATGAGCATCTGATGGCACGATGCGCGATCGCCTACGAAAACAGTATAGATCCCGCTTATGAGCAAACACAGGTACAACAATTCCAACAAAATAAAGAGCAGAACTGGGAATTGGGATAATGGAATAGTCGCCTTTCAACTTACCGTTTCGTGAGAGTTATTTTTGATTAGAGGGTTGTTTGCTGAACTGGAACTTGGAGCCGATAAACCAGTTCATTTGAGATCGGTTGAATTTCGAATTCAGTAAAAGTAGTTCCTGTTTCGACTTGCTCTTTGAGCAATCGCTCATCAATGAAGGTTTGGACAAGCACATAGCTTTGTCGATCATCAACGTCAGAGTTGTTTAGATATTTTGGGATTGCTGGATGCTCAATGGGCTGAAGAATATGGGTTTTGCGCTCAAATGTCTATCCTCCAATGGGCAAACCAATCGGGAGATAGACATTTGAGAATGATTTGAATTTGGGTTCCTTGGTCTTGTGCAAGGTAGGTTTTTCGTCCTGTTTTGCTGCTGAGACGAGCTTTGATTTGATAGCGATGGTTGAGAATTACATCGATCGGGAAAGTTTGATTCTGCACCATGAGACAATACAGCTAAAGCATTATCATCCAACGGGCCGCTCGTCTTCTTGATTGCTGCAACCATTGACAGCAATCAAGTCGCTACTTTTAGGATTTGCCAATAATTCGCCGTCGGCAATTTGCGATAAAGGCTTGGACATGAGCATCATAGGGAAACAGGGCTTGAACCTCTAGAAATTTGGAGAACGCCTGTCCAATGTTGCCCTGATTGTAAAGCTCGATCGCTTCTCGATAAATTGTGCTGGTAACACTCTCTTCATTTTTCACGCCTGCTTCCTTCAAGAATGCCAGCACATCGCTTGCAGGAATGGCAAAGCTATATCTTGGATCTCGACTCACAAAGGTTGATACTCCGGCAGCTTCAAGTTGCTGATTGATGACCGGGCTACCAGAGTGTCCGCCAGAGATTGTAACGGTCATCTGAATCACCTCTGAGCCGTCGGGCATCGTTTGTTTCCCCGAAATGGTTCCCTCACCTACAGTCGCAATCGGCTTTGGAAACAGAACATCGACTACACCTGGAAAGCCAACCGAAATGATGCGAGATAAGCTCAGAGGTTCAGAAGTTGCTAGCTTCAAAGCAGGTGCATTGCTTACACCCTCAACTCGAATTAGAGACAGATCAATCTCTTTGTCGCCTAATTTGCCAGATTTAATTACGGTATATGGGCGACTTTCGCCAGTTGAGAAGCGAATTTCCTGAATGAGGTTAGACTTTCCGATCTTTAGCTCAGATTCAATCTCATAATTGACCTCTTCTTCACGGAGTTCACCCTGTTCGAGGCGGTCATAGATAAAAGTGCGGATCACATCTGATTCATTGAGATTATCAATGGTAGTCACATGATGATTCGTGATTAAATCCGTTCGATTAACAAAGAAAGCAGACCCAGATCCCAGCACTCTCACTTTGTAGGTTCGCCCAGTTTTTGACCAGTACACTTCAACTTCATGACCGTTCACCACTTGAACAACGTGTGCTTGAAGATATTCAGCTAGATTTTTACCCTCAAACACCGATCTAGATTGAGTGACTGCTAAAGCTTGGTGATTGGTTTCGCGGGATAAGCTTGCCGAGGTTGCAACACCAGCTGTACTGCCATAAGAAGCGAGGAACACTACGATTGCGGTCAACTGTTTCCAATTTAGATTAAACATGACATCGCTCTCCTGCTTTGAGCAAAGTTAATAGGAATAGAACAATCAGAATTCAACACTGTAGGGCTAAGATAGGTGAGATTGCTGAAACATCCAGCAATCTCACAATGATTAGAAGAGGCTACTTGTTAGGTGCAGCTTGAGACTTTGCAATCAATTGCTGAATGTAGGGAAAGTCAGGGTTTAAGTTGCGAACTTCTTCAAATTCTTTCAGAGCCTGACCAAACTGCTTTCTCTGTAAAAAATCAATTCCGCGATGGTAGCGCCGCATCAGTTTACTCTCCTGAGGAGTGATACCTGCTGCCTGTAAGAGTTGCTTCAAGGTTTTGATGGGAACAAAAAAACCTGCACCCTCTACTTGTTGCTCTTTGTCGTTCAGTGCAACAAAACTTGCAAGACCAATGGCTTCTCCTCTACTGTCCAGTAAAGGACCACCACTATTTCCGGGACTAATTGCAATGTTCGCTTGTAGAACTTCTCCGCCTTCAGCAGGTCGCTTAACAGCACTAATGATTCCTGCGGTTAAACTAGGTTCTGGCAGATCTCGCCGATCTTGGTTAATGAACATTTTTGTAATGTCTCCTGGATAACCCAGTGAGTAAACACTGCCTCCAGTCGAAGGTTCAATATCATCTGATAAGGTCACAATTGGGAAGTTTTGCCCAGACATTTTGAGCAAGGCAACATCTTGACCCGGTACTGACTGCCCAGTTTTCTTAATCTCACTGGACATCACTTTAGGTGTGTTTGTTTGCCCAGGATTCGTAGACGGTAACACAACGTTTGTATCAGTCGAGACTCGACCAATTCGCAAATGCTCCGCATAGTACTTCTCGAACCCGCTTTCACAGATTGCTAGTAATTCTCGTGGGTTAGTGGTTTGAGAGAGGGCTTCTCGAACTCGATCATCACTAGCAAGCTCTCGGATTCCTTTTTTGCAGTATTCTCGTGTCGTGTTTACTAATGCTGTTTGAGCGATTTTACGCTTCATCGATTCGTTCTCATGAGACACGACATGGGCGGCAGTTGCAACCGTTCCATCGTCCGTAATAATAAATCCTGTACCGAATGATGGAACTTTAACTTGTTCCTCCCGTGTGCTACCGGGGCGCATGTATTGAACGGGATTACCCAGAACTTCTTTGATGAAGAGCGTTACTGCTTCAGCTTTAGAACTGATTTTCCCATTCGATAAGCGTTGAGCAACCTCCGCTTGTAATTGTTGAAATTTCTCACTGTCAAGGACAGGTTCTGGATAACTAATATCAGCTTGATGCTGAGCGTGTACCAAAACGATTCCAGGTTTGTTGTAGCTCGCAATTTTATCGGGCTTGAGGGATGGATCTGAGGGTTGCTGGCAGGCAACAACAGAAAATGATGTGAGGAATGACAGAAGTAAAATGAACCAATTTTTCCACCACCTATAGATTGGTGAAAACTTGAGTTGCACAGACATGATGCTCTCTCCAAGATTGAGGGGCTTAATAGAATGAATGTCGTCAAATCTGAAGTCAGCAATGGCAGATTGAACCTATGAATTAACAGAAAGCTAATAAACAGTCTTTTCAGTGCATCGGCTTTGAAAAGGTAGCGGTTCAGAGCGCGAACCTTGTGTGGTAGTTGCTGTATGGGTATAACCTAGCAGGAGGGATAGAAGCAGATCTAGAGTCCGTTTTCTCGCCTTTTCGGTCAGTTTTCGGTCAGTTTGCCATTATTTTGAGCAGACGTTGATTGATCGCCGAGCTATCTGATAGAGTCAATCTGTCCCTCAAACGGCTGTGATTTATGGGATTGAAGGCATCCACTCAAGGCAAGGAAGCGATCGCAAAAGCGATTAAAGCTCAAGAATTCAGACTAAACGGAAAGAATTGCCCCCTCCAAGCAGTTAAGGAATCCTTTGGTGAAGAGCTATCCGAGACAACTTGGGAAAGGTTTATCTATGCAAAGGCTCCGATCCGTGAGAAGAACTTCAATGCTTTGTGCAAGATTTTGCAGCTAGACCCAAAAAATATTGCGATGCGCCCAGAGGCACATTGTTTTGATTCTGCACCAATGCAGTTTAGATTTTACGGTCGTGAGCCTGAACTGCAAGCTTTAGAACATTGGATAAAACGCGATCGCTGCCGTTTGATATTGATCTGTGGACTTGATGGCATCGGTAAAACATGGTTGGCGGCAAAGCTTACTGATAAAGTTCACGATCGATTTGATCGCTCATTTTCCCAAGATTTCTCATATGCTCAGCCTATTCGAGAAATCATTGCGAATCTGCTGAGGCGGGTTGATTCTGATTTTGCAAGTGGGATCGATTTACATGAAAGTCTGCTCAATTTAAGAATGCGGCTGATTAAAGCACTAACGGATCAGCGAATCTTGATTACCTTAAATGAATCTTGGGATGACAGGGATCGCTTGCAGGACAGTTACCATCAGATGCAAGGCTGGTTGCTTGAATTGAGTGAGAAAGCACATCAAAGCTGTGTTGTCATGACGACTCGAATTGAGTTAGATATGCCCATAATTGAAAAAAAGGTACAGTCTTTGAAATTAGGCGGATTGTGTGAATCAGCGATCGTTCAACTTCTGAATGACAAGGGAATCACCTGCAATCTTGATAGTGCTCGCAGACTTGGAGAACGTTATGGCGGCAATCCTTCAGCGCTTAATCTTGCTGTGTCACTGATTATTAAGCACTATGGTGGAGACTGCGAAGGGTTTCTGAGCAGAACGATTATGATCCCTCCTAGTCTTGAAGAGATCTATCGACAGCACTGGGATCATCTCAGTGAAACCCATAAGGCACTTTTGAAGCAGTTGGCAGCCTGTCAAGAAGCACTTCTGAAAGAGGAGTTAGACGTAAAACTTTCAGCGGAAGTGCCAGCGTCTGAAATTGATCTAGCTGTGTTCGATTTGGAACGTCGATCTCTTCTGGAGCTAGTGCAAGAGGGATCAAGATCAGCGTATACTTTGCAACCCGTACTTCAACGACTAATTCAACGAAAGAAGCTAGTGTGAGCTAGATATCCACATATCTACTTATTGGCACTGTATTGTTAAACTTGATCATTGCTCCGTATGCTATTCAGCATTTAATTGCTCATACTGTGTAGCTCGTGAAATTCCAATTTATGTGGCAAATTAATGAATGTGACCGCTTAAAAATGACTTAATCGCTGTGAAGATATGAGCCTCTGCATCAACCCGCTCTGTAACTTGCAAAATCAAGAAGATGACGAGTACTGCCAGCACTGTAGCACATCGCTGATTATTGATGGACGGTATCGATTAGTTAGTATGATTCAGAATAATCTGAATACTGGCACAAAGGTATATGAGGCTGAGAGCTTTCACGAACCGGGGGCACAAATGATTCTGAAGGCACTTCAGCAGAATCATGCGGGTAGTGAAGAGACAAAAAGAGTACAAGAGTTTCTAACACGTGCGTTTGATCGAGAAATCAGATTGTTGATAGAACTCAATCATCCAGGGATTCCTAGACATATTGCAAACTTTACACTGCCGCTTTCTGGACGTGCGAATAGCTCTGCATACTTGAGATGTCTAGTTATGGAAAAGGTCGAGGGTATGAACCTTGACGCATGGTTAAAACAATCTGGCAAGCTTCGGGACAAGAAAATCGCTTTAAATTGGCTCAAGCAGCTTGCCGAGATGCTCGATCTAATTCATACACACAGTGAAGGCTATATTCATCGAGATATCAAGCCTGCTAATATCATCTGTAAACCAAATGGAACGCTTGCACTCGTCGATTTCGGGATCGCTAGAGAGATCCCCCCAATCGGCAATTTAGCAACTCGTTACTTCTCCCCTGGCTACACCTCTCCTGAGCAGTATGAAGGTCATGCTGAACCTCGTTCAGATTTTTACGCCTTAGGTCGAACGTTCATGCACATCCTTGCAGGCATCTCACCGACTGCGCTTGATGACGATCTCGCAGTTTCGTGGGATCAAAAAACTGCGTTTCCAGACTCCCCGCTCACTCGACTGATTCAGTCTCTGTGTGAGAAAGAGATCGCGCAGCGACCTGAGAACGCAAAGGAGATTATCAGCAGAGTTACTAGACTTCAACAACAAGCGCAAATCAGAAAAATTAAGCTCAAAAAAGCTGTTGCAAAACCAGATGTGACGATCGTTCTACCCCCACCTCCACCTCCAACCTGGAAAATTTGGCTGAGGAAGTTGAGATCACAGTTGAAGAAATGGTGGTGGGCAATCCTAATTCTTTTTTTCGCACTAGGGCTACTGATTGCATGGCTGTTCCCCATCTCGTGGGGGGATGGTGATGGCGTAGTCGCGGTTAATTTTGGAAAAGAATTAATTTATGCCGATAGACCTTTAGAGAACCCCTACGACAACTTGAGAAACGATGGACTTAACGCATATCAAGAGGCTGAAGGGGAAACCGATCCAAATGCAAAAATTAGGGCTTATGAGAGAGCTTATGAGAAATTTGATCAGATCCGAGAAATAGCGCTTCCTATTGCAGCATCAAAAGATGCTGAAGAAACAAACGTAGCGAACGCAGAGACTGAGGAAGAGAAAAAGAAAAAGGCTGCTGCTGGTAAAGCTGTGCGCGATATTCAGACCTTAATCTTCCGAAACAATGCCCTATCAATGAAGCGGTCTTTGGGCATGGGTAGACAGCCGTATAGAATTGTAGTTACTGTTCCTGTCAGCCTATCTGAAGGTGAGCAAGTCTTGTTTGGTATCGCTCTAGCACAAGAGAAGTTTTTGCAAGGTGGCGACCAGCGTACTCTAGTAATTGGCATTGTGAATGATTTGAATAATAAAGATGGCGAGGCGAAGAAGGTTGCAGAAAAAATAGCCAGACTGAGACCGGAGATCCTTGCTGTGGTTGGACACTACACTAGTTCTGGAACCTGCCAAGCACTTTCTACATATAGCAGGGAGGGAATCCCTCTCATCTCTTCCACCAGTTCTGCTATGGCAATTAAGAGAAAGCCCTTCCGAGATTCCTGCACAGATCTTCAAAGTTTCATTCGAGGCTTTATTCGTGGAACAGGGTCTACTTTTTTAAGAACGAATTCAACGACAAAGGAAGAAGCAGAAAGACTAGTAGAGTACTTAAAACTGAATAGTGTGAGTGAGCCAAAAGTTATAGCTTTCTACAGCAAAGATGAGGTCTACAGTGAAGATTTGCTTAACCAGTTTGAAAAGGCGCTAGAGAACAACAATGGAAGAATTATCCAGAAATTTGCATTGAGTGATCCTGATTTTTCAGATTACTCATCAATGCAAGAAACTTTGCAAAATGGACAATTTGATGCGATCGCACTCTTTGTAGATGGCAAGACTGGTATTGAGGAAAAATCAACGAATGCTGCTTACAAAGTTATTGAGGCGAATCAAGGCAGGAAAACGATCTTGGGATCAGCCCCACTTTATCATGCAAATACCATTAATAGGTCTAATCTGAAGCAGCAAGATTTAGAGAGGTTAGTACTGGCTGTAGATTGGAATAGGAACTGCAATGCTGAGCAGGCTTTTCTAGACAGAACAAAATGGGGTGGATTTAATCGTCGAATGGCGCAGTCTTATGAAGCAGTGCAAGCACTTGGTAACGTTTTTCAGGATGGTGTTTCAGATAGAGCAAACTTGATAAAGAAGTTGAAAGGCTCGACGATATCAAGTGAGGTCACTAGAGGCGCATTTATTCAATTTCATGAGAATGGAGATAGAAATGGTTTGAAGCGACCGAAATTGGTGCAAGTCAAATTTAGAGCACAAAACACAGAACCTATATTCTCTCCTATTGACAAGGAGGAGTGCGAAAATAGAAAGTAATTTTATGAATTCTACGAGTGTAGAAGGCAGAGGATAGCTGTAGAAAGGACTTCAAGGCAAGTGTCGAAGGAATTCATAGAACCGATCCAAGAATAACCTGATTTGACTCGTCTGGAGCTAGGGAAATATTCGATGCTTCTCCATAATAAGATGGCAGCAGCAACTGGGAGCAGCATTGACTTCAGCCTGCCAGAACAAGACAGCTCCCTTTACGAGTATGACGGAGATATCGATGAAGCATTGGATAGTCTGCCTGAGATTACGAAGTGACCCGATCAGAGATGGTTTAATCCAGACAGAACAACAAACATTGACTCCTGAAGCTGAGATCGTCGTCGAGCAACTTTGGAACTACTTCGATCAAACCGGAACCCAGGAACTTGAGGGTAAACAGGATTACAATTTTTGGATTGAGGACGAAAGGCTTCTGGTCTTACTAAAAGACTCTCCCGAAGAAGTCGTTGCGATCAGCCGAGACGAGCAGGTGCAGTCAACTTTTGAGCTAGAGCGGTATGGGCATCTGATGGAGCGATGTGCGATCGCTTATGACAACAGCATAGATTACCGCTTATGAGCAAATTCAGGTTCAATCATCTCAGCAGAAGAATACTCAGGATTGGGGGTTGGGGTAGAGATTGGAATTGAAGTAATCGTTCAAAACCGATTTGATAGTTTGGTCACGATCACAGTAAATCCGGCCACTTTTTCTAAAATATTACGTGCGACTTCATTCCACGGATGTTCATCATCGGTCACGTTCAAAAAAGAATGCAATCTTCCTGACTGAAGCTATTCGTAACAGTTATACTTTTAGCCCTCTTGCTTGAACCAGTTAAAGAAAGCTCGGAGTGTATTGAAATCAAGATTCAGAAAGGGACAGGCAGAGCAACTTTGCATCCTGAAGTTGGCTCAATCAGGCACTTCTTGGCATGAATTTTACTTCTTGTTTTCATCATCCTGCATGAATTTTCTTACTGCGTCTGCTAGTTCTTGCTCTCGTGTCTTCTTCGGCTTTTTAGTTGGTGGTTTAATCAGATCTGCTATTAGTAACCAAAGCACGATTATTACAACAATTGCACCTAGAATTAGTTCCATGTTGCACCTCCTGGAATAGGATTGTTTGTTCTACTGGTGGCTATGACTTTTCAGTTGCCTTTAACTTCACCCGTTGTGCGCCCATATTTCAAATGGTAAAAACTGAGGGAAATGAAGTCATTCCATGTTCTTGCATCTTTAACAGCGGTAAGCAGAATAGATTGATGCAGCTTTATGCAACGCCTAGTAGAAAATACTATGCTGACCTACAGAGTATCCAAAGCGAAAAAATCTCGCCCTTAAAAAGGCTGATAACGCAACGAGAAATAGAAACCATTATCTTGCAAGGAACTGCCTCGATTTTCAACCTGAATTAGGGGAATGCCATAATCTAGCCGTAGATTCAAGTTTGGAGTGATTAGCCAGCGGAGTCCCAAGCCTATACTTGCGATCGTCGCTTTCTCCGGATTAGCTGTTCTGTTATTCCAAGCGTGACCTGCCTCAACAAAAGGAACAATCTGAAGCCGATTAGAATCCCCCGACAATGAGACACGAAGTTCAGCCGAGGCTGAGATTCCGTTATCAGCTACTAGCTGATTCTGACCATAGCCTCTCACTGTTTCAATTCCACCTAAGCTAAATCGCTCTAAGGATAGCAAGGAATCGGGTGTTAGCTGTGCGTTCACCCGCGTCAAAAGCACCAATCGAGGTGATAGCTGCTGCAAGTATTGGAACTGTCCCAGCCAGCTAAAGAAACGTCCATCTGTGCCCGTATCGTTTACGGTTGCATCGAACAAATTTAATCCGAAGCTGAACTCGATCGCGCCGCCAGCACACTCGTCCTATTGCGAGAGAGCCACTCTTGAGAGAATCGCAGCACCGATACTTTAGATTCTCCATTTTCTGCACCCTCGGAGAAGGAAAAAGGTTCATCATCTAGAATGAACGTCTGGCTTCGTCGTAGGTCAAATGATAATCCGAATGCAAATTCTTGGTTTGGGGAACGAAACAGAGGTTGCCGAAACCCTGCTGAAAAGGTGCGGGCTTCACTGCGAATCCCCAGTTGATCAAATGGTTCTTCAATAATGTCGCTGTTGCTATTGCTATAGCGCAGTGTTATTGTCCCATCAAGAGCGTTAACAGGCAGTGTGTAGCCCAAATCGTACAAGTTTTGTCCGCGTGTAAGACCGTATTGAGCATTGATGCGATCGCCCAATCCTAGAAGATTTGTGTAGCTACCTGCCACACTCAATTGTTCTGATCCGACACTGGACGTTTGATAGTTATCAGCGATGATTGCTGCGGTAAAAGGAGGTGCTTCTCGCAAGTTGACCTGCAAAACATTGCGACCTGGGCTGCTCCCTGCCGTCAATTCCGCATTTACCTGTTGAATCAGTGGATCGATTTGAAGAAGTTGCAGCGCTCGGACTAGATCATTTCGGTTGAGTGGTCTACTTGCTGCTCGTTCTAGGCGCGATCTCACATAGCTCTGTTGCAGGCGAGTTAACCCTCCGATCTCAATTCGCTCTAACACTCCCTCAACCACTTGGATTTGAATGACACCATCGGTTAAATCTTGATTATTGGGAAGAAAAGCACCAGAGGTAATGTAGCCGCGATCGATGTAAAGCTGGGTAATCTGCGATCGCAGGTCAACCAATTCATCAAATGTAGCATCACGGTTTTCGGTTCTGAGGCGATTAATGAAAGCCTGAACAAGTTTATCTATCTCTACCTGTAGAACTGTACTGCCCAGAATTTCAATGCGATCGACTCGGAATCGGATATTAGTAGGCTCGGTTGGGGCTGGTGAAACAGGCGACGGAGTTGGGGGTTGAAGTGGGGATGGAAGTGACGGCGTAACAAGTGGTGTTTGAGGCGTTGGCGAAGGCTGTGGAATCGTTTGTTCTACAGTTCCAGGTGTATTAGGAGAAATTGTGATACCCGGTGGGGGAGCAGACTGAGCCAAGATAGAAGAGCTATTGCCCAGCCAGAACAGACTGGAGGTAATGAACGCAAAATACGACTTTGAAAGAGGTAGCCGTGTCAGGTAGGAATTCTGAAATTGAGATGAAACAACACTCATACCCACGGGAAGACATTCCTCATTTTGCTAAACCTCATTACACCAGACTGTCAGTATCTATGTCCTTACTTCTGAAGCACTGATCGACACATCAAAACCGCGACCTGAAACTGCGCTTCAAGCATTGCGGAATTTCTGGTAGGTAGAAATAAAAACGAATGTAGCATTAAGTTCCTGACATACCAACAGTAAGCATTATTGGGTCTTTGCGATAAAAATTACAAGAGTCCCTGTATCAAACGCGATCGTAGATGTTCTGCATTGATCAATATCTATAAGTTCAGAAAACTGCACCTTCATCATCAAGAATCAGAAGTTAGTATCGCGTAGATAGTCAATGATTTGTGTTTGGGATTTTTCCTACAGTGTGTATCAACTTCTTTAGGAGAAACGACAATGAAACGAATGATTGGAGCTTCACAGCTTGTCTGTGCGCTAACGGTTGGGTTACTGTCTACTACTTTCATCGCTTCGGAGAATCGAAGTGCAAGTGCCCAGACTGCTCAAGCTGCTCAGTGCTATGCCCAGTTTCAAGGACGGATGATGTATTTGCTCAACGGGTCATTTGAGTCCTGTGTTCGCGCCATCCGTGGAGCAGCAGGCGGCAACCAACTTGGAGTTGGGAACTGGGGAGGTTATGCAGTTAACACGGATGCCAACGGCAATACTTATGTCAATTCAGGCAATGGTCAATGGCAGTATGTTGGCGTTGTGCGGAATGTGAGCGGAACCGTCGGAAGTTTACAAGATCGATGTGTACGAGGTGATGTGCAAGCCTGTAATCAGTGGCGACGACAATCGCAGAATGCCATCCAGCAAATGCAGCGGCTCTATCCGCCAGGTTGGAACCGATAAGCGATCGCTCAACCATTGCACTTTTCTGCAAAGGTTCCTTCAGGAAAGTGCAATGAATTGAGTAGAAAGGATGAAAGCAGAGATGAAACCGCAAATTGTATGGTAGAACTATCGAAATTCAAACAGTTTCGGTCATCCCTTGCTCCAACCCTCCTTTTGACCGTGAGTTCAACCCAGCCGATCGCGAATTTATTTCAGTCCTCTGAGTCTCTGATGGAGATTCAGGACGCAATGCAGTGGTGGCATCAGCGACGATCGTTGAGGTCAGACCAGCAAGCGGCTGAAATTCGTCATCATCTGCTACAGGAGTTGTTTAGCTTGCGTCGGAGCTTGGAGTTGGCGAATTCCAACGCCGATCAGCATCAGCAATGGTTGGGAAAGGTAGAAGGACTTCAGCGATCGCTAGAGAATCTGAGCCACCAGCTTGCTCCACCCTATTTAGAGGCAAGTCTATCTCTAGCACTTCAGTTTGCGATCGAACAGTGGAAAGTGCAACATCCTGAGATTCAGTTTGAGATGCACTCGACTCATTCACAGCAACAGGATTCTCTGGAGCACAATCGAGTCATTCTCGAAGTCTTAAATGAGTGGCTCAGGCTCAATCTGCCTGTGTGTGATCTCGCGATCGCGCTAAACCATCAGGGCAATGACCATACACTGATGCTTCAGGTGAATTACGCTGATGCGGAAAAACTTGAGGCAACGCTGAAATCAGTTGAGGTGCAGTATCTAAGCCGAGTGTTTGAACTATTGATTTCAGGAAAAACTGAGGTGAAACAGCAGGGGCAGAGGGCAGTATGGTATTTTTTCTGGAAAGGGGAGAGTCCCAGTTTGAGTGCATAGTTTTTGAGGAATCAAACGATGGGTGAACCAACAGTACGAGACAAGCAGCAAAAATTTTTGGTCATCGATGATTTCGAGACGGTTCTGGATGGAACGGTTCACTCGTTGCAGCAACATTTTCCTGAAGTCGAAATTGTCACGGCTCGAACCGTTCAGGAGGCACAGGAACGATTGGCATCTCAGCCCGATCTCGTCGTGATGGATTTAGCGATCCCGGAAACCGCAGGCGATGAGCCTCGATCGGATGTAGGAGTTCAGCTTTTGCGCGAGATTC
Source organism: Leptolyngbya sp. UWPOB_LEPTO1 (assembly GCF_017302695.1). Taxonomy (NCBI): domain Bacteria; kingdom Bacillati; phylum Cyanobacteriota; class Cyanophyceae; order Leptolyngbyales; family Leptolyngbyaceae; genus Leptolyngbya; species Leptolyngbya sp. UWPOB_LEPTO1. Next base: position 23,969 of record NZ_JAFLCJ010000027.1, read on the forward strand.
TGCAAACCAATCCAACGCTACACATTGTTGTTCAAAGTGCCTACCCCAAAGCCCTCGTTCGTCTGAAACCTGCGATTACATCTCACGATGGAGGATTTACGATCGCTGAAAAAAGCATCTCGCTCAAGGAGATGATCAAGCGTGTGGAGTGGGCATTAGATGGAATTGTCTACACGCCCAAGGAGATGCGAACCCGATTGGAGATTAAGCCAGAATGGTTGCAATTACTGAAGCTGGCGTTTGAGAAAGGGCTGACGGATCAAGCGATCGCGCAGGAGATGCGAGTTTCTGAGCGAACGGTTCGCAACTACTGGACGCAGATTCAAGATGCGCTCGGAGTCTATCCTGATCCAGGTAAGAATTTACGGGTTCAGACTCAAGTACGAGCGCGTGAAGAAGGCTTAATTGACTAACCTCCAACTCATGAATGAGATATGCGATACCTGAGAAAAGCATCCGTCCGAGAGGTTGGAAATCAGCTTCTATTGAGACGTGGGATTCTACTACCCTGGATGATTTCCGCCGCGATCGTAATCGTTGCCCGAACGTCTGGCGTTTTGCAATCCTTTGAGCGACAAGCATTAGATTCGCTGCTCCATCTGCGTCCAGCAGAACCAACTGACGAACGAGTTTTGATTGTTGGGATTGATGAGGAAGATATTCGCAGGGCAAGAACTTACCCAATTCCCGATCGAGATTTAGCTAAACTAATCCAAACTTTAAAGCAGAAGCAGCCTGCTGTGATTGGATTAGATATTTTTCGAGATCTCCCGGTTCCGCCCGGACATGCTGATCTCGTGAAAACATTTAGAGCTTCATCTCAAAATTTAGTCGGAATTGAGAAGATACTGGGAGAACAAGGAGATAGCACGATTAATCCTCCTCCAGATTTGCCACCTGACCAAGTTGGCTTCGTAGATGCGGTTCTCGATCCAGATGGAAAGTTACGACGCAGTTTACTGGGAACGCACACTAACAATGGCGACTACCGATTTTCGCTAACCATTCGATTAGCTGAACGCTATCTCTCAACTCAAAAGGGGATTAGCTTAGATAGTGGAATTCGTGACTCCATCAATATGAGATTTGGGTCTACAGAACTACAGCATCTCAGCCCTAATTCTGGCAGCTATGTCGGAGAAGATACTGGAGGTAATCAAATCTTGATTAATTTCCGCAGTGGCTCCCAACCGTTTCGAGTCGTCGCAATGAAAGAGGTGCTGTCTGGGAGTGTTCCGTCTGACTGGATTCGCGATCGCATTGTGCTGATCGGAATCATGTCTCATAGTGCGGGAGATATTGTCTACACGAATGCGATTCACAACTCGTCTGGGCTGATGTTTGGGGTAGAAGCACAGGCTCACGCAACGAGTCAAATTGTGAGTGCAGTGATCGATGGACGATCGCTCATTAGTGCTTGGGCAGACGAATGGGAATATCTATGGATTGTCGGTTGGACAGTGATTGGAATTGCGCTCGGTTGGTGGCTCAGGTTATCTCTTAGATTATTGGCTGGACTGATTTTAGCGGGTGTTCTGCTCGTTGGCGTGAGTTACGGCTTGTTAATTTTGGGGTGGTGGGTTCCGGTTGTCCCGCCGCTCCTAGTTTTTCTTGGGACGATGATCGCGTTTGGGTTTCGCTACGATCGCAACTTGAAAGATCAAATTAGTGAGCGTCAGTTTATTATTGAGCGAACTTATGATGAGATTCATCGAGGTTCATTAAATGTCCTGGCACGAATTCAGCGAAATTCGCAAGAGAAAGATACTCTGGATGATTCACTCAAGTATGAATTAGAGGAACTAGAGGACAATCTGCGAAGCATCTATAAATTCATGCAGCAGCAATTTTTGAAGAGCCATGAGTTTAAGCAGCAGTTTCTTGTTCAGAATGTGGATGTCTATCTGAATCAACTCTGGTGGGATGGATTAGAAAATCCAACGAGTGAATTGCTATATCAGGTCTTTGATGAAACGCTACAAACAGATGCGCCTGGTTTTAGAAAAATTAGAACCACGATCGAGAACTTCAAGGACTTTGACGACTGCCCACTGACTCCTAAACAAAAGCAAGCCCTTTGTCTCTTTCTAGAAGGAGCATTGCAGAATGTTGGAAAACACGCGATCGAGGCAACAGAATTGCAAATTCTCTACAAACCAAGTCAGGGTAAGCATCGATTTCAAATTATTGACAATGGACTAAAAAAGGAAGGAGCCATTAATATTTCGGGAACGTCTGATCTCTCGAAGAGCCGAGGAAGCCGACAAGCAGAAGGAATTGCGCGTCTATTGGGTGGCGAGTTTCAGCTTAAACCACTTGAACCACATGGAATGCTGTGTGAGTTAACCTGGTCTCACAAGAAGCCGAACCTCTGGTTTTTGAGAAAATTATTTTGAACATTCTCGACTCATCACGATGCGTCCGCTTGGTAGCTGATAAGCTCCCTGGGGTTCGACGATCGGATCACCAAGCTGCCAGGTCTGAGCAGATGCAGCAGGGAGAGGGCGCACGGTTCCTAAGGAGTAAGAAGAAGTAAAAGGATCTCCAGGTCGATCGCGCAATCCCTCAGCACCCGTTACAAGAAAAGTGCCGCCCTGTTCGGTACGAGCAATGCAGCTATTCGCGATTAGGGTGTCGGGATCGATCGCGGTTTGTTGCAGTTCGCTCAAGCTATTTTCGATAAAGCTCACATCAGGTAGATTCACCGTTCCACCTTGTGTTCTGCCTGTCGAAATCACTTCAACTCGATTATTTCCATTTGAAATATCTTCAGTGGTCGATCGATTAATTCCCTGTTGAATGGTCGATCTGTTAAACGCTTCTAGAAACACGGCAGGTGTCGTGAATGTAATGCTTCCACCCGCAGCATTATCAGAGCTTGCCACAATATCACTATCTCGAAAAGCAATCAAACCCGTCCCACCGACTGTAATATTCCCGCCGTCTTGTAAGCTATTTGTTCTGATATCTCCACTTCGTAACAGTGCTATGCCTGATGTGAAGCTTGGTGAAGTATTGATTTGAATATTTCCACCGGATGAGAAGGGAGCTTGTGTAGTAATGCTGCTATCAACCAGTTCTAATCTTCGACTCACATCAACCGTGAGATTTCCCGCTTGTCCTTGTCCCGCACTCTGAGCCGAGATTGATGCTCCATCAATAACGTCGAGTTGTCCAGCTTTCAGACGTAAATCGCCTGCTCGACCGCTTCCAGACGTTGCTGTAAATAATCCACTAGGTTGCCCTTGTCCATTGATTAGCAGCGCTGAACCCTCAAATTTCCCAGATTCTCGGATTATGACGTTCAAATCCCCGCCGCGCCCATTACCAAAGGTTCCTGTAGAAATAAAAGCACCATCCGAGATTGTCAGCAATCTGGTATTAACAGTGATGTCGCCTGCACTTCCTGTCTCTCCCTCAGCTTGACTAGTAATACTGGTAGACGATCGAGGAAGCACAGATACACCGTTCAAGCGAATAGAATCAGCCGTCACAAAAATACTACCAGCTTGACCAGAAGCCCTAGTGCTAGTTGAAATAAAAGCTCCGTCACGTATATTTAACTGGTTAGTCTCAATCGTAACAGCACCAGCTTGACCTGCTCCATTTGTCCGAGTATCGATCGAACTGAATAGATTAGTTGGTGATACTCCTGTGATCTCTAACAGTTTAGTAGCGTTAACAGAGATGTCTCCAGAATTTCCCTGACCCGCATTCACAAGGTTGTTAGGATCACTAAACAGTTGTTGAACAAAAGCAAAAAACTGTGGAGTGTAAAGCGAGGGATCGAGAGTATCAAAACCTAAACTTCGCGGATCAATATTGCTGGTTGACACAACGCTTCCATTGCGAATTAGGATAACAGGAGCTTTAAGAGAGATATTTCCTCCAGCACCTCCACCAATAGAGTTTGTTCTAAGAAAGGAAGTTTGTAATTCTATAACATTGGTTGCCGAAATGGTTAGATCTCGAACTCTGCTTTGTCCGAGGAAGGTTGTAGTCAGGATGCCTGAATTTTGAACACGAAAATCTCGTGTATTGATCGTAATATTACCTGGCGAACCTAGACTGGGAATAGATCCAAAACCGACAGATAACGAGGCAATGCTTGAGGCAACGGGATCAGTAGGAAGAGTAAGAAGTACTACCTCATCGGTTGCTTCAATATGAATATCTCCAGCATTACCGAAGCTGAACGCACTGATGGTACTCACTAAAGAGCTATTTCTAACATTCAGAGTTCCTGTTTTAATTTGAATACTGCTTCCACTGCCCAAGGGAATATTTGATAGATCTGGAGAGAGGGATGCTGTAGAGATTGCGGACGAATTAGAAATCTCTAAATGTAAAGCTCTAATCGAAATACCTCTCCCATCTTGGTTTCCGAAAGTGATTGACGAGATACCAGATCCATTATCTAAGGTTACTCTGTTGCCAGTAATGCTGATCGCTCCTCCGCGCAATCCGCTTGTATCAATTAAAGTACCATTTATCAGGGAGACGTTTGCAAGAGAACTTCCGTCCGGAGTCGAAGTGCTAATTTCGCTATCTCTAAAATCTAAATTAATAGTTCCAGGTGTAGCAAGACCACCGAGTTCGATGCGACTTCCTGAAGAGCTAAGTCGTCCATTATCAATGAGAACCTCTCCACCAATGAGGATCAGACTTTGGTTAGAAGGCACTTGCAAACCGAAAACAGGAGACGGTGTTCCATTTAAGGCACTAGAACTATAAACGATGCTTGCAGGTGTAGCTTGATTGAACAAGAACGCTGAAGGGTCAATCGTTAGAATAGAGTCTACAACAGCGGGATTCGTTGCGCTAAAATTTCCGCGATCGCCAAACCTAATCGCATTCGCGGTTGTCGCCACAAACGAACCACCCACATCTAGGCTTGCCGCAGGACCAAATAAGATGCCGTTGGGGCTGAGGAAGAATAAGTTAGCACTTCCCAACACGCCTAAGCGACCGAGAATTTCAGAGCGATCGCTCCCCGTCACCCGACTAAAAATATTCTGCACTCCTGCCGGGTTCTCAAAATAAGCACCTCGTAGAGCAGGAACATCAAATTGGCTAAAACTATGAAATAGATTAATATCTCGTCTTGCGCCGCCTGAAATGCGATCGCTGACTCCCCCTCGAATCACATCTCCAGTCACAACAGAGTTTTCGGCTCCTAGTGTGGCATCAGGAATCACTTGGGCATCGACGGGTGAGGCAGCAAGAGTCGAGACCGCCACAACGCTGACGGAAGTGAGCCTTGCTGCATTCTTCAATCTTTCAATACAAGCTTTGTAGTAGAAACCCGGCAAGTTCTTCATCGCCACTTTACCCTCTGTATGCAAAGGTAGAAATTTAAGAACACTTCCTGCTCATCATCACCCGACCATCCGAAAGACGATAAACGCCGCTCGGTTCCACAATTGGATCGCCTAACTGCCAAGAACGTTGAGAATTGGAAGAGTGAGGAGCGATCGCGGCAGGGTCAGGTAACGGACGAACGCTTCCGAGCGAGTAATTGGAGGTGAGCGGGTCACCGGGACGATCGCGCAATCCCTCAGCCCCCGTCACCAGGAAAGTTCCGCCTTGTTCGGTACGGGCAATACAGCTATTGGCAATGAGGGTATCGGGGTCGATCGCGGTTTGTTGTAGTTCACTCAAGCTGTTTTGAATCAAAGTTGTATCGCCCGTGGTAATGCGTCCCTCTGAAACAGTGCCTCGTGCGTTGACATCTACCCGCCCATTACCCTCAAACTGATCGCTGTTTCCTGGAGGTAGCGTTTCTGAGAAGAAAGTGCTGAGGGTGATATTTCCACCTCGTCCCTGCAATGCTCGTGCAATAATGTTACTATCGCCTAAAGCAATCACGCCTGCGCCCAAGATTGTGATGTTGCCACCGTCACCGATGATGCTACCAGGAAGCAGATTGGTTCCGCTTTCGGTTGTGATGTCGCTGTTTCGTAGCACAACAATGCCAGAACCAAAACCCTTCTCAGTATTGATAGAAATGTTGCCACCTGATGAATTGGGTGCAGCAGTAATGATACTACTATTGATCAACTCTAATCGGTCTCTCACATTTAGTTCGATGCTGCCAGCGGTTCCTTGTCCTAGACTTTGAGCCGAAATGCGAGCACGCTCTCTCAATTTCAAGTTGGTGGTCGATAGCCCAATCGAACCTCCATCACCTGTAGAGCTAGATTCTGCACTGGCAAAAATACCGCTGTTGGCACTAGTATTGGCGACTGGAGCATCAGGAAATTGAGACAATCGACTGTCGTAATTTGGATCAAGACCAGAAATTACAACATCTCTAACATGAAGTCTAATATCCCCAGCATTACCGCCGCTTAAGGTATTGGCAACGATTTGCCCTCCTCCAAGCGCTTCCAACGAATTAGCATTAATTTCGATTTTGCCGCTATCGCTGTTATTAAGAGTTTGAGCTGTGATGACTGCTCCATTTGCGATCCGTAAATGTCCCGTTGCAATGTTAATGTTGCCGCCGCGACCGCTTGCTCCTCGCTGGGTGTTAGCAAAGATGCCACTAGAGAATCCAGTCGAGCCAATTCCATCAATGTTGATAAATTCAGAAGCATTGATGTATACGTCACCCGCTCGCTCCGCTTGTCCACCAAGTAAGCCATTCCCCGCACGAAAAACTGAAGTTGCAATTTCTCCACCGTCTAGTAGAGAGAGCGTTCGGGTTGTGATATTGATGTCTCCTCCATTTCCCTGACCTCCACTTTCAACTTGACTGAAGATGTAGCTCTGCCCTATGAGAGAAATAGAATCATTAGCCCGTATGGTGATACTCCCCGCATTTCCTCTACCTGAAGTTACGGTGCTGATATCCGAAGAGTCTGTAATTCCTGTTAGTGAAAGTGAATTAGCCTGAATAGTGATGTTACCAGCACTACCACTACTACCTCTAATTGCACTAGCTGATATAATCCCTCCGTTTTGAACAACTAACTTCTTCGCTCTAATACCAATGTCGCCACCTCGTCCACTGCCTGCTGTTGTAGCAGCTAAAGCAGAACGATTTCTCCCATCTGAGGAGACACCAATGAGTTGCACTGAGTCTGAAGCATTGATAGTTAGGTTTCCAGCTTGCCCAGTAGTTCCTTCGATCGCGTTCACCGAAATGATCGGTCCATTTTCAATCGAAAGTTGTCTAGTCTTGATCTCAACACTGCCCCCGCGACCGCCGCCCCCAGTTTGAGCAGCTATGGCAGCACGAACACCTTGTTCAGTAACACCGCTCAATCTCACAAAGTCCGAAACATTTACCATTAAGATTCCACCTTGTCCTTGGCTACCGGGCAAGGTATTTGTTGAAAGGATTGCTCCATTGCGAATCGTTAACTGTCTCGCAGAGATTGAAACATTGCCACTATTTCCAATACCAGATGTTTCAGAAGCAATACGAGTTCTGGTGGCGCGACTACCCAAAGTACCACTCATCTCAATTGAATCGGCAGAGATAGTGAGATTGCCTGCATTGCCGATTGCTCCAGATTCGACAAAACTATAAATTTGGGCACCTGGTTCAGCATTGAGCGTTTTGGTGCTGATTAAGATATCGCCTGCGCTACCGGAGCGATTCGCAATTTGATAAATCCCTGATAAAACGCCAGATCGCCCTATTCCACCAAAAGACACCTGATTTGCGTTGATCGTAATATTGCCTCCATCACCAGTTCCGTCGCTTCCAGCGGTTAATCTCCCCCCGGTGGTGCCAGAAAAGGTATTTGCATTAACCGTAATGTTTCCACCCTCGGTTCCTCGCACATTCACGGTTGCATCATTTGACAAAAATACATTTGATAATTGACTTGCCGATGGAAATGAGAGATTGAAGGTGTTGTTATTGACTTCTAAACTAACGACTCCTAAACTCGCTAATCCACCTAATGCAATTTGCCCTCCGATCGCATTCAACCGTCCACCATCTAGATTTACCTCACCACCAATCAGTGCCAAACTTTGACCATTGGGAACCTGTAAACCAATTATAGGAACCCCTAAAGGTTTGGTATTACCTGTGGATGCTGTTGAATTGTTGATAATATTTCCAGTTGGAATCTGATTGAAGAGCAGAGCAGATGGATTTATTGTAAGAAGTTGTGTTGGCGCTTCAGGATTTGCTGCACTAAAGTTACCCCGATCGCCAAACCCGATCGCATTCGCCGTCGTCGCCACAAACGACCCACCTACATCCAAGCTTCCCGTCGCACCGAACAAAATGCCATTGGGATTCACAAAAAATAGATTGGCAGTGCCCAAAACTTCTGTAGAACCAGCTTGAATGACTCCCAAGCGACCGAAGATTTCAGTCCGATCGCTCCCCGTCACCCGACTAAAAATATTCTGAACACCAGTCGGATTCTCGAAATAAGCCGATCGCCCTTCAAGCACATCAAACTGGCTAAAGCTATGAAACAAATTTTGCCCACGCCTCGCACCACCAGGGATGCGATCGCTGATCCCCCCTCGGATCACATCTTCCGTGACGATCGATCCCTCAGTTCCCAATGTACCATCAGGAATAACCTGAGCATTGGCAATCTCAGCGGCGATCGCAACTGTAAAGATAGAGACGAATGCGCTAAAACCGGACTTCAACCAACCCGACCCCAGAGACAGTTTCATACCTGCGCTCCTAAAAATGCTTCTGTAGGATGCGGTGATTGGGAATTAATCTATCACTCAAAGTTTAACCAGTACGCGATCGCCTCATCAGTATTTTTCTAGGGAAAGCATCAAGGATCATCGAAGCAAAATTTGCAACAATTCACGGTAGATTAATCGTGAACCGTCAAACCCTTGCCTCTCCCTAAACCATGAAATCTCTCAGGCGCATTGCTTTTCGTCGCAGCAGGATTCGTTGGGTGCTGGTTACTATTTTTCTCAGTAGTCTTCTCTGTTGTCTCTGGATAGGGCAAGGAAAAGCAATCAGTCAAGATGGCAGGTTACTGGTACAGAAAGGTGTAGAGCAATACCAGAAAGGGAATGTGCAGAACGCGATCGCGCAATGGGAAGCCGCCCTACCGTTGTATCAAAATAATCTTAACGATCGCGTCGTTATTCTAGAAAACCTGGCAAGGGCATATCAGCGCGTTGGCAATATTGAACAAGCGATCGCTCGATGGTCAGAAGTGGTGTCTACCTACCGTCGCCTCAACAATCCACTACAAGTTGGACGGATGCTCACTGAACAGGCACAAGCATCGATTCAATTGGGGCAGTATCAAGAGGCGATTGTGCTATTGTGCAACGCGCCGCAGGAGAAAGCCTGTACGCCAGGAAGTAGCCTTCAAATTGCACGTACACTCAGCGATCGAACTGGAGAAGTCGCCGCATTGGGAAGTTTGGGAGAAGCATACCGACTCAGAGGAGGAGAGCGCGACAGTGCAGCAGGCAGTGGCAATCGACAGGCAGGAGAGTATCTAGAGCAAGGATTAAAGGTCGCCAGAGAGATTCAAAACTCCCAATTCATCACAGCATTGCTGAATAGCCTGGGAAACAATGCACTCAACCTTGCCCAGATTAACTACCGTCGCGCTAACTCCGCAGAACTTATTGGCAATGGTGAAGCAAACGAACTCAGGCAAGGCGGATTGACCAATGATCAGGAAGCCTTGAAGCGATTTCAGGAAGGAATTACTCTTGCTCAACAGCAACGAGATTCAACGAATCAGTTGAGAATGCTGATTAGCTCCATTGCACCTGCCTACCGAACGGGAAATTCCCAAAGTGCGCTCGCGCTCACCCAGCAAGCTCTCGCTCTGCTAAACCAAGTTCCTGATTCTCAAGAGAAGGTATACGCAACGCTAGATCTCACTCGCTTGCTCCAACCCATTCCCGCTGTGCAGCCCACTACTGAGCAGTCCTCGACCGCAAGACTTGTGCAACTCGGTGGCTCATTCGGGAATCAGTGCTACAGTGCGACCGTTGAACCCCAGTCTTTGCAACTCTTAGAAAATGCCGTCTCAATTGCTCAACGCATTAGCGATCCCCGTTCAGAATCGTTTGTCTGGGGTGAACTCGGTCGGATTTATGAGTGCCGCAAAGATTATAGACAGGCGCTCGATCGCACCCAGAAAGCACGCTTGACTGCTGAGCAGAACTTGAGAGCCAAAGACAGCCTGTATCTCTGGGAGTGGCAGACCGCCCGAATCTTAAAGGCTCAAGGTCAATTACCCGCCGCAATCGCAGCCTATGATAAAGCCCTCGCAACGCTAAAAGAAATCCGGGCTGACTTGCTCAATGCCAACCGAGATCTCCAGTTTGATTTCCGAGATGCAGTTGATCCACTCTATCGGCAGGCAGTAGAGCTAAGATTGGCACTTGCAGGTGATCAAAAGATCACCTCTACAAAGCAAAACAGCAAAGCTACGATCTCAACTCAGAAAAACTTAAACACGGTTCTCGAAACGATCAATGATTTAAGACTTGCAGAACTCCAGAACTATTTTGGCAATGACTGTATCATTGTTCCAGTCAGCCGAGAGCGAGTGTCGCCCGTTGCCCAAAAAGAGCGAACTGCGATCGTTAGCTCGATCGTTCTCGACGATCGAACAGCTATCATCATGCAGCTTCCGGACGGTCGCCAAGAATTCCACTGGATTGATGTAAATCGCGAAACGTTGAGACGCGAGGTGATTGATTACCGACTCAAACTAGAAGACGACTCCGAAATTGTTTTTGAGCCTAGCCAATCTATCAAGCTCTACAACTGGATCATTGCGCCCTTTGAAACTGTGCTGAAACAGTCAGAAACCAAAACGCTCGTCTTCGTTCAAGATGGGATTTTGCGGAATGTACCCATGTCGGCTTTATATAACAGCAAGACGCAGAAGTTTTTGATTGAAGAGTTCGTCGTTGCTACAACCCCCAGCCTTAGCATTACCGAAGTCGAAGTGTTCGATCGCAACAATCTGCGAGTTTTAGCGCTGGGGGTGAGTAACGCGACAGAAGTTGAGAACCAAAAATTCATTCCACTAGAGTACGTGACTCAAGAAATTCAAAGAATTGCCGCGAAGATTCCTCAAACGACCACATTGCTCAATCAAGATTTTACTCGCGATCGCCTTCAGCAAGCCCTAAAACGTCAAACTTACTCAATCCTTCATATTGCAACTCATGGGCAATTCGGAACCGAACCCAGCGATACGTTCCTGGTCACAGGCGATAGTCGAAGATTAACCATTGGTGAACTTGAACGATTTATTCGGAATGCACCCTCTAGAGGTCAAATTGACTTACTGGCTTTAACGGCTTGCGAAACAGCGGTCGGTGACGATCGCTCCGCGTTAGGGTTGGCAGGGGTGGCGGTTCAGGCTGGTGCGAGAAGTGCCTTAGCCTCTCTCTGGTCAGCCGATGATGTGACAGCCGCCGAAGTCGCAGTTCAATTCTATGCCAGTCTAGTTAGCAATTCAGGCATCAGCAAAGCAGAGGCTTTACAATCGGCGCAGATTAAAGTGCTTCGAGGACAAGAGCGAACACATCCAAGCTACTGGGCACCCTTTATCCTCATTGGCAATTGGCTTTAGTTCGCTCAGTTCGCCTTTACGATCGTCGATCCCAAGTTGCCATCACCTGCCGCAATTGCTCAATAAATCGGTTATCTGTGCCATCTTGACGAATCGCAGTCTCTGTCATTGTCAAATTCTGTAGAAGTTCTAGCTGGAGGGCTTTTGCGCTTGGGTTTTGAACGGTTAATGCTGTACCGAAAGCATCGTACCATAGCCCTGATTCCGCAAAGATCTTAGCGCGTTGCAAGTCGTTTTGCACAGTGGAAAGCTGTTGCCGTAGAGTAGATGGCATTTCTACAATCTCAATTTCAGCTTCTGCTCTCAGATACTTAGAAGGGGATCTGGGGTCACAAAACAAAGTTGTTCGCCAGCGATACCGTTGTCCGGTCTGTAAAGCTTCCTGATTCTGAGGTAGGGTGTACTGCATCAATCCTGATGTGCTCTGCATCGTTGCTCGATGAACAATGCGTTCACCATTGCTAGTTAATTCAGATAGGACAAACTTGATTTCTTTGGGAGATGTTTCTGGAACAAACCAGGCAAACGTCGGGCGAGCAGAAGTCGTCTGCCCCACATAGGCTTGAGGAGCCAATGCTGGCATAAAATCGCCAACACCTGGGCAACCGCGTCTACCTGTCACAATCCCAGATCTTCTTGGTGTACTGCGCTGTTTCGGCGGTTGATATCCGGCTTCAGCAGGGAGGGTGATGCTGAGGAGCAAAGCGCAAAGGCTGCCAGCCAAAAATTTTCTGCTCAAGTCTGCTCTCAGTAATTGGGGGATGGCTCTCATAAAACTTCTCCAGAAAAATGGCTAGAAAGTAGCAGGATTTTTTGCCTTCAGAACTATTGTTGCAGAATCGCTTAGTAAAATTCAATCGAGTAGCAGTCTGGCTTTTCTGAGCAGCAAGGAGATCGCGACTCTAGCTTAGTCACGACCTCTCTCTTGCGGTACGCTCTAGTTCAAAAATTCAACTCTGTCTCGCTGATTGAGATCCAGAATCTTCTGCACTGCATCTAGCCAACCCTGATGCGATGCTTTCATTGCCTCAATCTGTCTAAACTCAGACCAGACCTTTGCTCGGATCTCCGGATCGCGCAAAAAGTCGTCCCATTCTTCCTTCATGTTACTGGCATCAAGGACTCGATCGACAAATTCAGTTGCCATGTAATAGCGGATTTGACTAGGAGCCTCTAGCCAGCGATCAAGAGTTTCACGACACTTCTGAACGGCTTGCTGATGGAGATGCTGCAAATTCCCGCGAACGTGCTTGGCATCAAATTCAAAAACTGAATTGAGAACGGCAGTCGCCAGTTGATCCGTAACTTGAACGACTTGTCCAACGAGTTCAGGGCTAATCGGTGTTGTTGCAGGCACTCCAACCGCAATTCCAGTAGTCGCAATAACCTTTGCTGCCTCCGTTGCTGTTTCCCGTAACTCATGGTTCTTGACGACTTCATCTGAATCAAGCACACTCATCAGATTTTGACGAATCAGCCGTAGAATCAACGCCCCATAGGAGATATTAAAGGTTGTAAGAGTGCGGAAGCCGACCTCAAGCGAGTTGTCACATTCTGCCAAGAGATCCGTGATGGTTTCTAGGAATTCTACTCCGCGTGCGTCTGTGAGATTGCCTAGCCCTCCTTTTTCAACCAGAACTTGAGCCACTCGCTCTTTGAGCTTGTTCGCAGCTTGTTGTAATCCATCGTCGAGTGCCAAGAAATTCTTCGATAGATGGGCACGCATTTCAGGAATGAAGATGCAATAAGCGGCTTTGTAGGAGTCGTGGAGATCTAGACTACGAGTGCGATCGCGAATTTCAGCTTCTGAGGGAATGCCCGAATCATTCTCACAAGTTGCCAGCGCCCCTTTCACAACTGCTTCAAAATCTGGATCAATCGTGTTTTGTTCACTGGCTAGGGTTTCCACTAAATCGCGCAATCCATTTGCGAGATCCTGCATTGTGTCTTTGAACAATCGCTTGAACAGGCGATTCTCTTGAGCCGAGGAGCGAATGGCATGGCGGGCACGACTTAGTTCAGACTGAATCGTGTGATGGAGTTCAATCAAGCTTTTTTGGCGCGATCTTGCATACCGTTCTTCGAGTGCTTGAATGTGCTGGTCAAGATACTGAAGAATGAGATCGAGAATTCGCTGTGCTTCATCTGGTTGGGCACAATTGGCGATTTCACAAGTCACAAATTTCATCTCGCCTTGTTTATCGCGCATTGCTCTACAAGCATCTAAGTTGTTACCCTCGGTTTGATGATTCAGCACCATAAAGGCGCGATCACCTAAATCAGGAAGGGCTTTAGCAGCAATGTCGTAAAGATCGGTATCGTATTTCAACCATTGATAGCGTTTGCTATCGGGTCGGCGAAGAAATAGCACAATATCGACTTCTCGCCCCAACGTGGTCAGCATCAAATCTTCGTCGCCTAAGCGAGTATCACCGAGTCCAGGCACATCCACTAACCCAAGTCGGCTCACGTCAGTTTTGCTGAATCGGCAGAAGATTTGAACTTCTCGAACCGCTAGATGCTTGAACGTTGTCAGTCGATCTTCAGCATCGCGCTGTTGCATGACATAGGTTGGAATTTCTTCCTGATTAATCTCGATTTCCCTAGGCTTACCAGGCTTTAATAGTTCACGGTAGTTTTTGAACGGCAGATAGTAGTCATTTTTTAGATGATCGTACATTGTCTGATGCGTCACCCCCTGTGGAGGTTCAGGCAACGGCTGAGATGCAAATTCATCTAAACTACTTGGAGGTTTGCCAAGCGCTAGTTTTATGTAATAAGGAGTGATTACCTCTTTCACGAAAGAGCTTTCCGAATGAAGTATGACGATTGCTTTAGTTTCAGCATCGTGATGCTCAATCTTGCTCCGAACAGCGGTACATGCTCCACCGGAACGTGCCGGAATTTCGTTATCGCTCAGTCCACTTAAGCTTTTTAGAAAAGTGCTTTTTCCTTGTCCTGTTAAGCCAACAACCCCAATATTTAGGGTATGGCGCGAGAATCGCTGCTCAAGCTGCTCAATTCGATCGAGTTCTGTTCGAATACTCTTTTCTAGTGCATTGAGATTTAGATTTTCTAGATTCTCCCTAGATTCGGAAATTTCTAATGTGGGCTGAATCGCAATCTTTTGCTGGTTGAGATTCTGAATTTCTCGAAGGAGAGCTTCGAGATGTGCTTTGACAGGTTTTACTCTAGATGCCAGTTCTTGTCGTTTCTGAATCACTTTGGCGATACGATCGCTGATACTTGATCGCGTTCCGTTATTTGTGTGATTGTTCTGTGTTTCATCAACTGCATTTACGCTCATTATGACCTCCTAGTTTCTGGTTCAGTTAAAGTAAGTTGCTTAATCTAGAGAGTAGGAAAGTTGACTTGGGATAGCATCGTTGCTTTCAGTACTTGTAATGGCAGACTTCGGATAGCCTAGATTCACAAATTCACTCAGTGGATTGCAGAAAACAGCAATCGGCTTCTGATATGGATCTTGCTAGCCACGTAGAGAGCTAGTCGAGCAAAAGTCTGGCTTTTCGGAGCAGAGATCGCAGTACCGTTTCTTCCCGCGAAATGATGTCGGCAGTCGCTTCCATGCCCGCTTGAATTGAACAAGGTTGGTTCCCTTTCATCAAGGTAGTGGACTTGGGCTGAACCTTGACTGTGAACACACCGCCAGATGTTGAACTTGTCAGTGTAGGAGTAGCAGAATTTTGAGGCACAATCGCATCTGGCGAAATTTCGCTCACTGTTCCCTCTAAGGTTCCATAGTCTGGATAAGCACAAGCGGCAATTCTCAACTGGACTCGCTGCCCGATTTGAACTTGCTCAATCTCTTGAGACAGAACCGTTGCGCGAATCATTAAAGGCGCACTGTCCGGGGAAATTTGCGCGATCGCATCTCCAGTTCTGACCAGTTGCCCCGGATTGCGTAACTCTAACTTCAAAATCGTTCCATCACTTGTTGCCCGAATCACCGTTCGTTGTAAATCGCGATCGAGTTGCTGAATCTCTTTTTCTTGACGGCTGAGTTGCGCTTGAAGCTGCACTTTTTGCTGAATAATAGCTTCTCGTTCTTTTTGCAGCGCTGCTGAGGTTGAGTTCCCTTTAGCTTGTTGCTGTGCGATTTGTTCTTGAGCAATCTGAATCGGGGCTGCACTTGGAGCTAATGCGGCTTTGGCACGGGATAATCGAGCTTGAGCCGATTGAACCGCAGATTCTTTTTCTTTCAGTTGCGCTTGAGAAACACCACCAACGCTGGCTAGGGTTTGAAATCGCTGCATTTGATCAGTCGCGAGTGCCAACGCTGCTTCTGCTTCTTGCACTTCAGATTCTGAGGTAATGGTGCGATCGCGATGTTCTCGCTCAGTGCGGCTCAGTTCTGCTTGAGAGGCTGCAATTGCCCGATCGATGGCGGACTGTTCGGCTGTAATCTGGTTATCCAAGGCACGAATCTGGGCATCCAATTGTCCAATCTGTAAACGGTCTTGTTGTAGAATCGATTGAAGCTGGTTGCGGCGATTTTGGAGTTGAAAATCGTCTAGGTAGGCGATCGCGTCTCCTCGCTTAACTTGCTGATTCTCTTTGACTGTAATCTGTCTAATTGTTCCTTCGAGTTCTGATTGCACAATCCGCAATTCTCCAGCCGGACGCACGATCGCGCTTGCTCTAACCTTTGTATTGTATTGAGTCACAGCAGCAAGCCCGATCGCAGCAGCAACACCTCCAACCAGTACTAATCCGCTCAAAGTCATCCAGCGACTCACAGAGGGCAGAAATTCATCGCTTGTGACAGTGCGGAGCATTGTGATCGGTGACGTTCTTTCCGTCAGAGAAGGGAGATCCAATTTAGGGCGACTAATCAGCATAGTTCAATTTATGGGGTAAGAAAATCGAGATGAGAACCAGATTGAGCGCGGAGATCTGAGGGTGTTCCTTGAAGTTTGACTTTGCCTTGTTCGAGAAACACAATCCAATCGGCACGATCGATGACTCTCGGACGATGGCTAATCAAAATCGTGGTTTTTCCCTGGCGATGAGCAAACAATCGACTTAGAACCTGAGCTTCACTGACTGGATCAAGTCCAGCCGTCGATTCATCCAAAATCAAAACAGGCGGATCATTTACAATGGCACGAGCGATCGCCAATCTTTGCCGTTGTCCTCCAGAAAGATTCGCTCCAAATTCGCCTAAAACGGTTTGATACTTATCGGGTAAACGGTTAATAAATTCATCTGCCTGAACAATCTGACAGGCTTGGACAATCTTTTCAAAGGGTGTTTCAGGATTACCTAAGCGGAAGTTTTCGAGAATCGATCTGCTCCAGAAATGAGCATCCTGCGGCACAAGTACAACTTGTTGGCGTAAGCAATCGAGTGAGAGATCTTGAATGTTATACAGTCCGATTTGAATGTTGCCAGATTGAGGCGGATACAGTCCAGAAATCAGCTTTGCAACAGTACTTTTTCCGCACCCGGACTGACCAATAATTGCAACCACCTGACCGCCCGGAATCTTCAGTGAAAAGTCTTGCAGGAGTTCTATTCGTCCTGGATAGTGAAACTGAAGTTGACTGCAAACTAAATCAGCTTGTGGCGAAATTCGAGCCGTTGGTTTATCAAAATCGTTCTCACCCTCTGGGGTTGCATCAATCACTTCTGTGAGTCGTTGTGTTGCAGTTTTGACTCTTGCGAACTCATCGACAAATCGAACCAACGTGCTAATCAATGATAGAACATGATCATTCATCGCTTTGAAAGCAAGTAGCTGACCAATGCTTAGATTTTCCGCTGGATTCGTCACCAGCATTCCACCAAACCAAAGTAGAAAGATGCCGCTACTGCTGGAAACAACGCTTGAAAACGTTCCATTGATGATGCCAATCTGAGCCGTATTGAGCGTGACTTTCGATAAACGGCTAAAACGGCTTTGAAATTCTTCCCAAAACTGCGGTGCAGCCGTTGTTGTTTTCAGCGTCATTGCACCTTTGAACGTCTCAACTAAAACCCCTTGATTTTCAGCTTCTGCAACTAACAATGTGCGTGTCTTTTGCTGAAGGGTTGGCATGAACAAGAGAGGTACGATCGTCATCAATAATCCAGAGACAACACCTGCGATCGTCAATTTCCAACTATAAAACAGCATCACTCCCAGCGAAATCAGCGCCACAAAAATCTGTGTTGGCAGACTGATAACAACCTGCGATACCAATTGATTGATCTCGCGAACATCTCTCAATCGGCTGACAATCTCACCACTTCGCCGCGCTTCATAGTACTCCAGCGGCAGTTGTAGCACCTTACGCCCAAATTCCAGCACCAACCCCAACTCTAGTCGTTGAGCAAAGTTCGCAATTAGATTCGACTGCACAAATCCCAAACTACTGCTAATCAGCGTCATGACCACAACTGCGATCGCCATTGTCGTTAACAGCTTCGTATCACCTCTTACCAAAACATCATCGGTGAGCATTTGCATCAGGAAAGGCGAAGCTAGCGACAACACTCCTAAAACACTATTGAGCAATAGCACTTGAGCAAACACACCCCGATATGCCCAAGCCCGACTGATAAACCGCCGCATTCCTCCAACTGGGTCATCCGTCTGCTCAAAGAATCGTACCGGATCAGGCTCAATTAACAATGTCATCCAGTCTGTCCAAGCTTCTACGAGTTCTCGCTTCGTGACATGACGGATTCCTACTGCTGGATCAGCAATCACACACTTTCTGCGATGCTGACCGTATAGCACAACCCAGTGTCTTCCTTTCCAGTGAATGATTGCAGGTAAGGGAGCATCTTCTAATCGATCAAGAATCTGCGGCGAAGTTCTGACTGATCGTGCATTGAATCCTAAAGCCTCTGCACCCCGTTTCAATCCGAGTAGCGTTGTACCCATCTGACCTGTGCCGACCGCTTGGCGCGATCGATTCAAGCTAACACTGCGTCCATAATGTTTCGCGATCGTGGCAAGGCAAGCGGCTCCGCAATCTTCTTCACCGTGTTGGGGGACGTGATGATATCGCATAGGGCAATTCTGCTGATGTGAGTTTGAGAAAAGCGATCGCACTTGGGCAAGCAGCGCGATCGCTCGCGGTAATAGTTTGGTTAGAATCCACCAACCTGTCTTGCAGCGCCTAGTAGGAAATCTAATTGCCCCGTCGTGCCACCTTGTAAGAAGGCATCAAGCGAACCCCAAGACACTACATTGTCGAAAAATTGCACCTGAAGTGGATAAATCCACGGATCAGGTAAGAATGGGACTAGAGAGTTGTAGAATTGACCTTGGAAGTCGAAGCCGCCCAGACCGCCAAAACCACCGTTAACTGAGGCAGATTCATCAGATGTCACGTCGGTAAAGAGAGAAGTATGGTTGATCGTATTCATGATTTGCTCCTTATGATTTGGATAAGTTGAGTGACCAGAAACAGGTGAATCAGAAGTTGAAACCGGAATCGCTGTTTCTTTGATTCATAGAATATAAAAAGCAAGCATTGTAAACACTAACGGTTCCTGCGAATCTAGCTGCTAGAAGTCGATAGGGCAGGTGCAAGAGCCTGTAGCGGCATGTGCAGAAAACTGAATCTTGTATTTAAGAGACATATAACCGTTTGCTGTCGTGGCTTTAACCCAAGCGTCTCAAGGTCGCGCCTGATTCTTGGGCAGACTGAAGTGAGTTGTTAGCAGTTAGGACTTGAGTGTTATCGATGAGAAACCGAACTGAGAAATTAGCACGCTCGACTTCGCCAAACTTCTTAGAAATGACGTGGGCAATACTCAAGATAATTTTGTGGGGTGGAACGCTAGCCATTGGAATCGGCGATCGTACTTCTGCACAGCCTGTTGCACCAATGTCAAAGCCTTCACCCACTCAGACGACTTTTCAGAATATTTCAACTCTGATCGAAAAGCTTGAAAGCCCGAAACCAATTGATCGACTCAATGCCATTGATGGGCTGGCAAATATGGGATCAGCAGCGTCACCTGCGATTCCCCAACTGATTGATTTACTACAGGACGAATTTCCTGGCATCCGCAGTAGCGCGGCTCGTGCGCTAGGAGCGATTGGGGAACCTGCAAAAATCGCAATCCCTGAACTAACCGCTCTCCTTCAAGATCCGAATGGCACTGTTCGTGCAAGTTCAACTCGCACACTACAACGAATTAGAGCTATGCCACAAGTTGAAATTCCCCGCCTGATTGCGCTCTTGAAAGATTCTGATCCCAATATTCGCAGTCGCGCAGCACATGAATTGTACTTGTTGGGAGAACCTGCAAAAGTTGCGATTCCTGCCCTGATTCCCCTTCTGAAAGACTCCGATCTTAACGTCCGTATTGCGATCTCGGCTGTATTGAACAAAATGGGAGAGACAAAGCTCGCAATTCCTACCCTAATTCCATTGCTCAAAGATTCAAATCCCTTGATTCGTCAAGGTGCAGTAAATGTATTGGGTTTAATGAAAGTCTCAGCAAAAGAAGCAACCTCACAAATCTTGCCCCTGCTCAAAGATTCCAACCTAGAGGTTCGCCATAGTGCTACCTTTGCGCTAGGACGGATTGGAGCAATCGCACAAGTTACTCCTTTTCTCCGCGATTCCGATCCCAGTCTCCGCAACCTGATTGCCGAGGTGTTAGGAAGCATGGGAGAACCAAACGTCGTGCTGGCGCAGTTTGTCCCATTGCTGAAAGACACAGATCCAAGAATGCGTAGTAATGCCGCTCAGGGTTTGGGATGGAAAGGAACAGCCGCGTCTCCGGCGATTCCACATCTCGTTCTGCTGTTGAGCGATCGAGACTTCGAGGTGCGGAAAAGCGCAGCCGAAGCGTTGGGACGAATCGAAGGAGTAGATACAACGATCTCACGACTCACTCCTTTTCTCAAAGATGCAGACCCGCAAGTTCGACTCAGCGCAGCCTTCTCACTGGCAGAACTGGGATACAAGCCTATGGAAATGCTGAAGCTGATTCAGAATTTGATAGATGGGATGTCAAACTCACCTCAACCATGAAGCGCAAACTCTAAATTTCGTCTGGGGCAAATCGACCTAAGCTGTTTTTGAACCTTGAATGAAATCTGCCCAATGGTTTTGAATTGCGTCGGTTGCAGCTTGTCCGATCGCATTCCAATCTGAAGCGGAGAGTAACGAATGAACCACTGACTTCAGTTGGGCACGAAGCGGTTTGTCTGGGGACTGAAGCTGATCCTCGTCAACCAAGGCATCGAAATAGGCTTGCTGTTCGCCCGTGAGATCAGTCAGATGCTGTCGGATGCGTCGTCGCCCCTCTGTGATTGCCGCTTCAGTTCCTGCACCCAGATTCACAAACTGAATCAGTTCTGCCAGATCGCTCAACACCATTGACTGCAATCGCACCTTTCGCATGACTGCCTTCGACTGAGCAGGTGTAACAGGCTTCGGATTCTTAGAATAAGCAGGGAACCCAGCCCCAATCTCATCAAATTCCGATTCGAGGCGAACGACTTCTTCCAGAACCGTGGGGTTGTCTAGGATGTCCAGCAGATCGCCAGTTTGCTCGAATTGTTTCCGCAGCAGTTCGTCATTCATGATTCAGCCTCAATCCTCTAGCGGTTGCAGCAATCGTCCATATTCAAAGTATCTCAGATCTTCTTTGTCTGGGCCTTGCCCATAATCTGTCATATTTCGACGCTCATAAAATCCTTCTGATGTCGGTAAAGCATGGAGTCCAATCCGCTCTTCATAGCCTAAAGCGACACTTCGCCGTCGAGCAAAGAGGAGCAGTGCCGTTCCAACTCCATCAAGATAGGGTGGATCTTCGAGACGGCGACGATTCCAAGGGGCAGATGCCAATGCTTCAACGTAAACAATTCGGTGAGCAGGATTTACCCACGATCGATGACACTGAGTTTCGATCCACATTAATCCTTGAGTCAGTCCTTCAAACTCGATCGCATAAGCTTCAAAGCGATCGTTAGGGATAGATAACCGTTTTTTCATTGCCCAACTCCAAAATTCGTCGTCCTGTCCTAACTCATGCAAAATGTCTCGCCAAAAGCCTTCAAAGTCTTCCACATGGCGCTGCTGCATGAAATAAAGTTAAGCCTGAACAGTCTGCCCTAGTCCTGTTTGCAGACTAATGAGTCGCAGCATGAGCTTCGCAGTTTATGAGTCTTCAATCCTACAGCATCTGGGAAACCATCAGATTTTTTCTATGAATGGTGGCGCAAGGCTGTAACGCCATAAAACTTAATACGTCTCTAATGTAGTGAAACAGGCGTAAGACTACTAAATTCACCCGAAATTACTCAATTGTTTCTAAAGAAACCTAAGTTTTAGCGATTGTGATCTAGATTGTGATCCAAGATTTGAAAACTCAAATTTCAGCGGCTGCAACCCTTGATAGGATTGAATTTTGAAAAGGTAGAGGCGCTGATTTGTAATCAGCCGGTCGCAAGTTCGAGTCTTGTCACCAGCTTTCCTCTAACCCATACCCTGTCGGAGTTTCAGGTATTCTGAATGTCTGGGAGTATCTCAGAATATGGCAGAATATACCCTATATTTTAGGGAAAGTTTAGGGAAGACAGGGTAAGTGGTTAAGGGTAAATTGACTGTTGAGGCAATCAATGAGCGGTTGAGATCCGCTAATGTTGGAGTGGCGGTTCGACAAAAGGGAAATCGCCTTTACCTGCGGGCGACATACAACGCCGCGAAACTGAGAAGCAACGTGCAATCGCTGAGAAGCAACATGAAATTGCTGAAACACAGCGCCGGGAGGCAGTCAGGCAACGTCAACTTATAGAAGGTTTACTACAGAAATCAGACATTGCAACACCAGAACTGAGTTTGAATCTAAAGGCTTTTCTGGATACTGTAGCATGGTCATTAGGGACTGCTTTACCAAACGGTTATGGATTGATTTTCTCGGGAGAGGAGTTCAATCAGTTCAACACTCATCCTCGTCGTGAAGTTTGTGCTGTTTTCTTAGGGAAACAAATTTGTGAAGATGCTGCTGGACGCTATTTAATAGTATCGTCAACATGGGATTCTATTGCCCAAAGACTAAGACTACAAGACTTCTCACCTCGATCGCAAGATAAAGCAGCTATCGAGTTGATTCAAGAGAAGGGCGCGCTTGAAGATGTAGAAGAAGGAAGGTTCGATCTAGCGGTTAAAAAATGCTCTTCTGTTTGGGGTTCGCTGCCAGACTCTGAAGGACGCTCTCAATGGGGATTTCAGATTCAACCCATTGAATCTTTACGCTCGGTATATATGTTTTACCGTTCAAAGTATATTTACCAAGATAAAAAAGGAAACTATTTGATGTTTTTTAAAGAGAAGACGTGAAATCTGAATGCTTAGTGTAATGAGCACTACTCCGTTAAGTAGTCCGACTTTGCGAAGTATAGAGTGCAACATGCCTAATCTCGCTTGCAGCGGGGCATTATGGCTTCGTCTTCTGCTAATGACTTACACAGTTGAACTTGATGATTTATGCAGCGTGACTGAGATTTGTGGATAGTACGATCAACATAACGAGCTAGGCGATCCCAATTAGAAAGTGACATATCCCAAAGTGGACACAATTGAGTGTGGAAGAACAACAGTGCTCAGGAAAATTAGCGATCTCTTATGATCGATATGGGTAATTAGCGCCACTTTGAGATCTGTGAAAGGGAAATTAGGGATCGGTGGCGATAGTGAAGTAGTGAATGTCTCAGCGTTGAGGGAAAGACGGTGGCAGAGCAGGAACAGGTAGAAATTTTGAAGCAGGGTGTGGAAGTTTGGAACAACTGGCGCAAGCGTAACACTACGATTATTCCTGATTTAAGTGAAGCGGATCTTAGTGAAGCTGTCTTACCAGAAATTAATTTATCAGTCACAAACCTTTATGGAGCAAGGCTAAATAATACAAATCTACGAGATGCAAGTTTTGTTGGCGCAGATCTTAGGAAAGCCATTCTGGTAAATGCAAATCTCATTAAGACAAAGTTTGGGAAAGCGAAGCTAAACGAGGCAAATTTGAGTGGAGCTGAGATGATGGAGGCAAAACTCATTAAAGCAAACCTGGAAGGGGCATGTTTAATAGGGGTTGATCTAAGTGATGCCTCGCTTAGAGAAGCCAACTTAAGCAGAGCTATTTTTCAGCACGCAGAACTCCAGGAAGCCGACTTTAGACCTTATACACTTCAGGAAGGTGGAGCGATAAAATTTTGGCTTGATGATGGATACACACGGCAAAATTTCGCTGAAGCTATTTTCAGAGAAGCTAACCTCCGAGAGGCTACTTTCCGAGGTGCAGATCTGAGAAATGCTGATTTCAGTGCAGCTAATTTGAGTGGCGTTGATTTTAGAGGTGCTGATTTGTCTAATACTAGATTGACGGGAGCTTGTGTTGAGGGCTGGAATATCAGTAGTGATACTAAAACTGTAAATGTACTTTGTGATTATCTCTACATAAAAGGACTATATCAGGAACGTCGCCCTAGCCACGGAACTTTTGCACCTGGACAGTTTTCTGCTCTCTTTCAGCAAGCTTTAGAAACTGTTGATCTGATTTTTGCTGATGGTATCGACTGGCAAGCCTTCTTTCAATCCTTTCAAGAACTGAGAACGCAATACGACAATCTTTCCATCCAAGCGATCGAAAAGAAAAGTGGCGGTGCATTCGTCATTCGCTTAGAAGTGCCACCAGAAGCAGATAAGGCAGCAATTGAGAGTCAGGCGAAGCAACTCTACGAAGGGCAAATTCGACTGTTAGAGGAACGGGTTTCGGAATATCGAGATGAAGTGATTTTTTTGCGTCAAAGCTTGCGTCAAAGTAATACTAATATTGAAAGGATTGTTGAAACAATGGCTGAAAATCAATCTCCCAAGTATGACTTTCGGGGTTCCAATATCGGTAATTTTGTTGATACTGCTCAGGCTGGAAGTCATCAGAGTAATGTCCAATACATCAATATGAGTCAGGATCTCACCCAGGCGGCACAACAGATTCAAGACTTATTGCAACAACTTCAAACTCAAGGCGTGACTGTTGAAGACTCTCAACAGCAAGTCGCGACAGATATGGCGAAGCAAGCGGAAACGAATCCTGCCATGATGGGAAAATTGGTTTTGTGGGGAAAGGCAATGGCGAACAAAGCCAGTGAGACAACCGTAAGTGAAGCGGCGAAGATGGTTCTTACCCTGGCATTGAAGGCAGCAGGCATTCCCCTACCATAAGCGTTGGTGCTTGATTACCTAGATTGACAACGGTTGAAGACCCACATCGTATCACCGATGGGAGGATTGCTCTCTGAAATTGATAATCTTCTATTGTAATAATCACGGCTACCTAAGCCATTGATAAAGGCGTATTTAGGGACACTGCTTTCCCGTCCCAATAGCCTTGAGGCAGATTTGAGGTCGCTATCAAAGAAGTTGATTATAAAACTATTGTCCTGCCAATTCTCGGAAGTAGCCCTAGTATCTGCAAGTGAGATTGAGCCATATCCCTGTGACTGCGAGAGATTGAAGCGATATAATTCGCCCTGGGAGTTTCTTCTAATGACAGCCGTAGCATAAATTGTCACACTTCTCGAAGTAGGTGGTCTGAAAACTAACTCAAATCCCTTTCCATTTCCATCTCGGTATACAGCCTGAGTTAGTTTGCAATTTTGGGCATAAACGGGAGTCGCCAGAACTATTGTGCTGATTGCAAACAATACGACGCTTGGTTTCATTTCTAAGTACCATCACTAATAAACCGTGATTGATTATACTACTCTTGAATTTTTTCTAACGTCTTCACAGGAATAGCCTGATTTGTTACGGAAATGCAACTGAATAACAAGCAGCAGTTTTATGCTGTCAATCTACGAACAAACAAAACAGGGTAGGGAGAAATCGTGATGTCGGAGAGTTCACATCCATTTACACCCGAAGAAATGAACGAATAGCAACAACAATTAGAGGAAGCAGATCGATACAACTTTTACCATTGTTGAGCCTGAAAACATCTTCAGAAGAGGCGCTCTACTGAAGATTTATGGTATGAATGTGACCATTTACCCGGAGTACTCGATGCAAACTTCTAATTCTCCCTCGTCTGTCCCTTCCAAAAGCATGGTTCAGAGCAAGACAATTTGGGGCGCGGTGCTGACTGCGATCGCGTCTATTGCTCCTCTCATTGCCAAAAGCATTACCGCTTATCAGAACACGGGCAAAACTGATCTGAATGATATCGCTCAAATGGTTGTCATACTAGCAACTACGGCATTAACCATTATTGGGCGAATTGATGCCAGTGCTGTGGTTTACACACCCGATGGAATGCCAGGAGCCAATAAGCCCAAAAATTAAGTGACCTTCGAGATGCTGACTACCTTCGAGATGCTTACTTTAAAGGCTTCAAAAATGTCGTCAGAGAAACTAATCTTCAATGTCAAGGAAATTTCAGAGGCTGTTGAACTCCTCCGACGATTGGGGATGCTCTCCAGCCCAATTTTTTTGGTTGATCACAGTATCCGATCGTGGCAGACCATCGAGATGGAAACTCCGAGTCAAGAAATTGAATATGCAAAGTCCCCCAGTAGTAGGTTTTTTGCCCATTGCGCCCCTCACGATAAGTCTCACACCGAACGTTTGAGGTCGATTGGCTCCAGTAGCCGGAGTAGTTTCTTCGATCTTGAAGCTGCCCTGCCAATCCGTCAATGAATAGTGCCCCTTGGACAGCATCACCATACGTCAAGATCGCAGTTTTTCCTCGATCAGCCTGATAGACCACTCTGCCATAGTCACTGTCCCAGACTTCATCAGATCTCGCAGGTGAAGCAATTCCTGCTGTCGCCAGTAAGATTGCAGCATGGAGTAATACCCGTTGACCCGAAATTTTGATCATTTGAGATATTGTTGAAAGGATTTTGAGAACTCAGGAAAATATTAACTCAACCCCTTCAAGACTTTGCATTTTAGAACAACTTTCAAAACCGGAAATCCGGCAGTATGGGTGCAAAAGGATTAAGCATGTTGCTTGCTTGGAGTTTCCAGATGATGAGGGAAAACATTTCTATGTTCGAGATTCTCAAGCACTATCGAACTGGTATGGCAGCCTACGATCGCTGTCACCTGCCCACAATTCGCTCCCAATGGTCAGCATTCATGGCAGAACTGAAAGAATTCATCGCTGAGCCGAGTTTAGACGAAGCCTCAGATGTATTGCACTCCTTTGGTCGGCTGGTTTGGAAGCTGACAGGAATTCCGCTTCAATGGCTGGCTTATCCGACTGTGAGGAAGCATGGAGAGCGATTCGCGGAAACGGGTTGTATTCGCAGCAGGCGGAATTGTAAGGGGCGATGTTGCGACAGAGATTATTAATTAACGACGGAGAACTCTGAAATGCTCAAGGAATTGGCTGTATCAGTTGAGTATTGAGTCTCTATTTCAACGATGACGCAACCAACGCCCCCAGAATCGTCAAATAATCATCGCTCTGATGCAAAATCACCTTCTTTTGTGAAACGTGGAAAGCTTTGGGTTCCTGATACGTTTCAAAGTCGTCGATCGCTCCTTCAGAAAGTTTGGCACTGGACGGGATTTGGAGAAAAGAAGCTGTGGGATGTGTTGCAATTGTTGATTGTGCCGACTGCTTTAGCGATCGGTGCATTCTATTTACAGGAAACGTCGAAACAGAGGGATTTGGAACTTGCGGACGATCGAGCGAAACAAGAGATGCTGAATCGGTATTTTGACCAGATTTCGACGTTGTTATTTGATCGGGGGCTACGGACTGCGAAAGCAGACGATGAATCTCGAATTGTTGCACAGGCACGAACATTAACAGCCTTGAGAGAGCTAGATGGAGAGCGACAAGGACAGCTCATCAAGTTTCTACATAAAGCGAAACTCCTTCAAGCGAAAAAGCCAGTCCTCGATCTTAGACAAACTAATTTAAGAGAAGCAAATCTGAGTGGAAGCAACTTATCGGACATCGATTTAGCTGGGGTTGACCTAGCTGGCATCAACCTATCTGATCTCAATTTACCTGATACGGATTCAATTCTGTCAGTCGAGCGCAAGATAGGGAATAAAGAGCCGTCTAGAGTAATGATTTTTCGGTCTTATGAGAATCTTTCAAGATTGGAAAGGACAAATTTAGAGGGAGCAAATTTGAGTGGAACAGACTTCCGTGCGGCAAATTTAAGAAGAGTAAATCTTAGTAGAACAGACCTTAGTAAAGCAGACCTTAGTAAAGCAGACCTTAGAGATACAAATCTAAGTTTCGCTAACTTGAAAGACGCAATTATGTTTGAGCCAATTCTAGATGGAACGCTGCTCTGCAATACCATAATGCCCGATGGGACAAAGAGCGATCGCGACTGTGACAAACTTAAACACCTGAAATAATCTTGACATCAATCAATATGGTAGAGGTTTCAGGAGTTAGATGAATGAGCACAACTGAATTTCATCCCTGCCCCATCTGTTCAACTCCAGTACCACACTGGGCGCGATACCCAAAATCAGTCTGCCACAACTGTTTCGACAAAGCCTGTGACGATAAAGGGCGAAAGTTGGGCTTTTATAACGTCTCATTCAGTGGTGGATTCAAAGCCGTAGTCGAGGAAACAGGCGAGGAGAATGAAAACCACATCTGCTACATCGAAGGCGTAAAGTGCTGGGCAGATGAAGCGCGGTTTGGTGGAATTGTGATCCAGCCCTTTGAAAGTTGAAAACCATCACGCTACTACTGAGGAACGCGATCGCGGGTAAAGTGAGGGTGCGATCGCGCTCCTGATAGTTTCAAAGCACTAGCAAGCAAAGTAAACTGATCCCCGATAGGTCAAGATCTGACATTGTGATGTTGCACGCTGAGGAGCCGCAGAATTTGGCTGATATTTGACTCCTCGGTAAATAAGGGTCGGGTTGGAGGGAGCCACTTGAGCGCTGGTAGAGTTGGAGTTGTAAGAGCAGCCACGATATTTCAATTGCATGATAGATCTCCTTGGGGGTAAGTAGAGGAATGAAAGAGAGCAAAACTCAGAGGGTGTTATCGCTCTCTTGATTACTTCCACGATGAAGTTCTGAAATTTATGCAGCCAGTTTGGAAATCTGCGCGATCGCTGCTCGTTTGTCGATCGCTTCCCGCCCATCGGGCACTTTGACAGCAGCAGTTTTGTACTATCTCATGCTGTCGATATACGAACAAACGAAACAGGGACGAGGAACGCGATCGCGCATTCTGGCAATTCTCAATGAGACAGACGGACTTACCCGCAAGGAATTAGTTGAGCGATCGGGACTGACCTATGAGCAAGTGCGGCGACAGACCCGAAACTTACATGTTGCCGGAGTGATTGAGTCTCGATTAGTTGAGGGAGAGCGACGATATTATCTGAAAAAGTCTTCTACTACGCCTGTATTGGTTGGGTTTCTTCTGCTCGTATGGTTGCCAATTTTGCATCCAACGATCGAGATAGAGCCTATTAAGATATCTCCCTATGATCAGCGGGATTCCTAGCTGAGAGTGAGAATTAACTGTAAATAATTACAGTGAGAAAGATTGAACTTGCTCAGTTCAATTGTGAAACATTCCGATTTCTGGTCTTCATCAAGTCTTTACGGTGGTTGGTCAGAATTCCGGTAGAGTCTCGGACACGAATTTTTTTGCGAGACTCAGATAATATGCACAGTTGATTCAAATGTTTTCCGCTATGACTGACCAGAATTCCGCCACTGCTAACCAGAATTCCACTACTGAGATGCAGTACCGACCGGACGAAGTTCAACGAGAATTTGATATCAAATCTGCTCAGTATTACGAGCGATTAAAGTTTCTCGGCATCAAAGCTCACAAAGATGAAAAAGGAAAGGCTTACCTCGACCAATCGCAATTTGATCGAATGAAGCGACTCGATCAACACATTCGAGAAACCGGAGAAATGGACGGATTTATTGATAGTGAAGGTGGAGAACTTGCGCCTGTAAATTCTGCTAACCTCGCAGCAGTGGAAGGTAGCGACCTGGCAGAACCGATCCCCGCAGTGGAAGAACCCACGATCGAGAATGGTTTGGGCAAGCAAATCTTTCGAGCAGCCGCTGAATTGAAGGCTTCCGAATTGGCAATGATTCCTCAAGTCGTTCGAGAAGTCGCGAACCGGATGACCAAAGACGATCTGCCTGAAGACCTTAAAGCCCAAGTGGAGCGAACCGAGGAGGCAACTCGCCCAAATTTTCACCCAAGCGCGATTGCGGACAAGTTACTCGATCAAATGCGCCAGAACCGACAAACAGCAGCGTAAATGACGATGCTCTAAATAAGGTGTGTGCTGTGGTCGAATCCGGTCACAGCGTTCTTGTCATTGGTGAAGCGGGATCAGGAGTCGATGATCTCGCTGTTTCTGTGCGCGAACTCTTTGAAGGTCAGTTCACCTGCGCGACTGAAACCTATAAGGGCACGACGAAAACCTTCTTCAAGTCGCTGGCTGAACAGGTTGGATGTCCGACTGAAGCCGAAGTCGGTGAGGGCAAATTCAAGCCGATGAGCGTCGATGAGATGAAAGACGAAATTCTCTCGAATGCTTCTGATGATTGGCTCTTTATCCTGCCTGAAGCGAAACGACTTCCGGCGAGTATTCGGTACTGGTTGGAAGATGCGATCGCATCCGGAGTCAGAGTTGTCGCCTTCAGTCCAATCAATCCTGGTCGTGATGTGTTTCTGCGAATGCTAGAAGTTGAATTAGAACTGCCCTCCGATGCTCATATCCGTAGTGTGATGACATCGGAGGCACAAAGACTCGGATTGCAGATTGATCAGTCGAGAATCGCGGAATTACAGCCACTTGCGGGACGAAGCCCGATGATTGCGCGGAAGGTGATTCAGCGCGAGAAGTTGGGCATGAAGCAAGACAAAGTGGAACATACTCAGGGCATTGTCATCATGCCGATTTTGGTCGCTGCACTGTTCTCGTTTGCAGTAGTACGCTTTGTAGGGCTGGGAACTAACAATAAGGGGCTTTACATCACAGGTGGTGTTTGTTTGACCGTGGGAATGGCGTTGAAACAGTTGGGTAGAGTATCCGGACCGAGAAGGAAGTTAGGGCAGTGAGAACGTTGGATGTGTTGCTGAAGAAATTTGATGAGTATGGGTTTGAGGATTTTGCGGTCTTTGCCGATTCTGTTGTCGTGCTGTTTGCGAATAGCGATCGATGGGAGGAATTACCGGATTTGGTTAGGGCTGAGATTCTTGAGCTTTTGGGACGGCAGATTGAGAATGTACAGCAATGCGAAGGATGACTGTCAGAACTTCTGATCCTCACGACTTTTTATTCACAAATTAATTCTTTGCATTATCCAAGACTGATTTGCAGACCTAAAATTTAGTCATCGTATCGATGGCTTTATCATGCGTACTTTTTCGACTATTGTTCTTGCGACGATCGGTTGGATTGGACTCAGCAGCATTTCCAGTCCGCTCAATGCGACGATCGTGAGTAACTTTGAAATAACAGTTGATCGATCTTTTGATTCCGATCGACTGCCGCCAGTCGGAACAAAGGGTTTCGGAACTTTGACGTTCGATGAATCCCAAATTCAGTACAACGAGAATAACTTTTTCGATCCCTATGCACGACCACCGTTTGGCTACTATGCTCAGAGACCAACTAGCCTCTCTCTTGATTTCTTCAACCGTCGCTACACACAAGTGAACGACTCCTCGATTGGTCGTTCTACTACTTACTTTTCATTCAACCGAACCGATACAGGAAGCTATCAACTCAAGGGTTTTCTGGTTGGCACGAGTGATGAAAGTTCATCGCTTGCCATATCGAGTAATGGCTTTGCCGCTGCATTTAATAATGCTGGTCTCGCTTACGGCACTGTACGATTGACGAGTTCTGAGGTAATCCCGGAGCCTAGCATGATCGCAGGAGTTCCAGTTGCCTTGATGTTCGGCTGGCTTTCCCACCAGAAGTTAAAACGTAGACGCTCTAAAACGATCGTTCTCAAATAAGGCTGTACTACAAACAGCGAGGGCAATCTAGAAGCAAGTTTCAGAACTCTTGCTCCTTAATGATGTCCGTGACTCATTGCGCGATCGCAACCGCAGGCACTTCCCTAATTCTCGGAACCGCTGAACCCTTAGCACTCTTCCTATCGCTAATCGGGTCACAGCTTCCAGACCTGGACACATCCACAAGTTATATCGGGCAAATCTTCTTTCCTGTAAGTCGATGGTTTGAGGCAAGATTCCCGCATCGAACGATCACGCACAGCCTGTTAGCAACCGGATTCCTTTGCGCGATCGCACTTCCGATCGGTTACTTCACAAACAATCTTCTCATCTGGCTATCCCTGCCACTCGGACACCTGCTAACCTGCATTTCCGACTGCTTTACGGTGAAAGGGGTGCAATGGTTTTATCCGGTTCCGGCTTGGTGCTGGAGCGTTTCAAATCCAAAGCGGCGAATTACAACGGGTGGAACGGGTGAGTATTGGGTATTAGCGATCGCGCTTTTCTTACTCGTTCTAGGGTTGCACATTGGCAGCAGTGGCGGACTCTCTCAGCAGGTCACAACGGCATTAGGCATGAGTGATGGTATAACAAGAAGTCAGCGACGAATCATGTTTGGGTGGATGTGAAGGGGATTTGGGCAAGCGATCGCACCCGCGCCGATGGAAAGTATTTCATCGTTGCCAATGAAGGTGATTCGTTCATCGTGACGGATGGGAAGGGTGGATTCTTCAAAACGGGTCAGCAGATTCTGACAGAGCGGATTGCAGCGACGATCGGCAACCCTGCTACAACTCAATTACAAACAATCTCATTCATGGATGAAGAAATCGCGCCAAAACTTCAGGAGATTGTAGCATTACAGCCCAATGCTTTGATTTTGCTCAGTGGGTCGATCGTGGTTGACCTGCCAGAGAATGTGAGGATTGCGATCGATGCGAATCGATTACAAACAGCGAAACTGGTAGATAAGACGGTAACGATGACATTTCACCCGATTGAGTCGGCTCTACAGCATTTGGGTGAGCAGTATGTAACGGGGACGTTGATGGTGAAGGTGATTAGTCCGCGACCGCAGTGAAGTTTTGTCCAGAGGGTTGCTAGAGATCTCTGAAACCTGATCAAGCTGCTTTCCTGATCGAGTCATGCTAAGGTGTCTACCTAATCCTTTGATTGGGGATCTTAGACAGATAAAAGTGCCTTCTCTAGTGGAAAAAATACAGAAGATTTCAGGCTAAGATTCCTACAGAGGGGTATTATGCGGAAAAGTTGTTGGGCTAAGTTCCTCAAATTGGGATCTTAGGCGGATTTTTTCAGTCCCAACAATAGTTAGGCGGCGTTAAGTTCTTGGAGAGATCGATGAGTGACATCAAAGCCATTTGAAGTTCCTGACTTAGCTACGTTTTGCCTTCTTGTAGAACAAGCTCGCGTTAGAGTGGGATGGATCGTCTATCCCGATATTGGTCCAGGGTGGATCGGAAGTCACCGAGAGATCAACTTCTATGTTGATTGCATGTTGGTTTCCAAAAATTTGATTATTTCACGTCTCATCAATGTGCTGTGCAAGGGACTAGAGATCCCAGCTACAAGTGCGGACTTGGTCATTTTCGGCGAAGGCGAACTTCGCAAGAATGGAAGCGCAATCGAGGTCGTCTACGATTGGAACAAAGCTTTCCCATACGATAATCCTATAGAAAGCGGTAGTGGTGTATTTACGTTAAT
This sequence comes from Leptolyngbya sp. UWPOB_LEPTO1, assembly GCF_017302695.1. Taxonomy (NCBI): domain Bacteria; kingdom Bacillati; phylum Cyanobacteriota; class Cyanophyceae; order Leptolyngbyales; family Leptolyngbyaceae; genus Leptolyngbya; species Leptolyngbya sp. UWPOB_LEPTO1. The sequence continues at coordinate 57,208 of NZ_JAFLCJ010000027.1, forward strand.
AAGTAGGTTAACGGAATGATTTGTAAGATAGCGCTTCCCGAAATATCCCCTGTAATTCCCCTTGATAAGCAGGATGGCGAAGCCAGGAGTTTGCACGAAGAGGTTTTAACTTAATTATGTTTACCTACTTAGATATTGACATGAGATAGTAAACATTAATATTGCTGGTGCAATTCTCCTTCTAAAACGGCTCATCCCGAAGCTTCTCAACAGTTCTCAACCCTGGTGAATTCTGACTAGACCAACATCCGGTCTACGACAGGGCGGTCGCCCGGAAGTCACGTTCGGTGCATCAAAGTTTGCTCTTACGGGCATTGGTGATGCATTACGAGAAAGCTTCAGACAAAACGAATTGGGAGTTACCTGTTTGCAACTTGGTTACCTCAATACGGAGGATTCACTCTCTGTCCCATTGGCAGAGGCAGTTCGTCGGGGGGAGGGGAACTAATACCTTTGCATGACGTAGTTAAGGTAGTTAGCGCACTTCTAAATCTATCTGCTGCATTCTATGTCCGTGAGCTTATGCTTCCTGCAATTCGGGACGAACGATTTTGAAATCTTTGCGAAGCAAGCCCAAAGTTCGCGATCACCGGACGCAAACGATTTCTGATACGAACAACATACTTCAAAGTTCCGGTGCATTGCAGTTGTCCTCCTTATGACTGGACTCTTCATCAAGGGCACACTACTCAAAGTGATTGCCCTCATTCTCAATGAATCGACTGTTAATATTTACAGTGAGTTTGCTCCTAACAAGTTGTACTGCCCAGGCGCAGAATTCAACTCCGAGTCCGACTCCCACCATTATCCCAACTCCCACAGCTTCCTCAGTTTCTAACACCAGAGCGAAGCGCTTCACCCTAGAACTCAGCTTATCCGCGCCGGAAGATTTGAAAGTCCGAGAAGGCGATGTTGTCGTTATGGGTCAAGTTCTCTCAGATCGCACTCGTGAACGCCAACGATTAGAAGCTCAGAAAGCCCAGGTCTTGATCCAACTTGATCGCCTCAAACAACCCCCAATCAAACCCCTCGCGCCCAAAGCCGCATCAGGAATTGCCAATCTTCCAACCCCCTCATTTATCGAAGAAGAAGCCGAAATCGATCGTAAACAAGTCGCCCTTCAGCAAGTCGAGCAGGACTGGAACCGACAGCAGCGCAAAATCGATTTACTGCAAGGCTTCAATCCAAGTGATCTTCCCCCTAGCACTCTGCCCCACGAACAAGAGAGACTGCGGCAACGAGAGCGTGACGTGAAACAAGCTAAGGCAGAATTAGAACTCTCAAGAGCGAAACTCGATCGAGCTAAGGAAAACTATCAATATCGGCAATACGAGCATTCGCTAGAAATCAGTAAGCGCAGCATCGACCTTGAACGTCAGCAACAAGAATATCAGCGACAGTTACAAGAACATGAACAGCAAGAGCGAGATCGCGTTTTCCAACTTGCTCAAGTCAATGTGCAACTTCAAAACTTAGAAACGCAACTTACCAACTTATCGATCGTCAAGAGTGCCTACAATGCCAAAGTTCAACGGGTTAAATGGAAAGGTCAGAATAATCAAATTCTCACTGTTGAACTTACTCTTATTGTCGGTGATTTGCGAAACACCCCTCGCTCAAAGCAAGCCAGTTCCAACGACTCAGACGACTCAAAGCCAGAAACGCCCCCCTTCCAATCCTCAAATCCTCAAAGATGAATCAGAGCCGGAAGAATCCAGCGAGGAAAAGACCGAAGACCCCGATACCATCAAAGCTGATGAGAACCCACTTAATCCGGCTGGAGACTCACTCGATCGCTTAATCCAACTCCGCATCAATGATGACCTCTGGAAAGGAATGCTTGGTGATTTACCCTGCTTGGATATGTCGGATGCCTGCATTCAGCAATTGCAGCAAAAGGCGATCGAGACTTCGCCTGAACTGAAAGCGATCGATGAACGAGTGCGGGTGATCGAACAGAAAGTCGAGGAAGCAAAGCGCAACAACATCAAAACAGTTCAACTTGGTGTGTTTGAACCCTTGGTGCAGTCCTGGCTCAAAGTCGAAGACGTTCCAACTGTTCCGGGTCAGCCAGCGAGAAAGAAAGGCATTCTCAATCGCATCGGGGATTTGTTCTTTGGTAATACGCTCAGTTCAGTGAATGAGATTCTTTCCCTTGTAGGTGTGCCCTTATTCAGGAATGCGACAGGTGGCGATGCTGCTGCTCAAAGTCGAGCGATCGCGATCGGAGATTTGCAGGTCAAACTTGCTGAAATTCAAAACAAGCGGGGTGAGATTGCGGCGAAGTTGCGTGAGAATGTCATTCTTCAAGTTCTCGACTTTGATCAAACCCGTCGAGAGTTTCAAATCTCTCAAGAAATCGCTCGTAGGCAGGCTTTGCAGCACAAGTTAATTGAACTGGACTACAGATTAGGAAACGGCGAAACAACGCAGTTTTTAGGCAACCTCAGCGCATTGGACAAACAAAAAGCCCAAACTTTTCGGGAATGGGCAAGACTGCGATCGCAAATGATGCGAATTAAACTGATCGTTCTAGGAGCGGGCGAGAATTAGCATCTTGTTCACGTTTTACTGAATCACGACATTATTCCCAGAACCACCGTCGAGCACGTCGCTCCCAGGACCACCGAGAAGAACATCATCCCCAGGACCACCGAGAAGAACATCGTTGCCATCACCACCATTAAGAATGTCGTCGCCATCGCCGCCATCTGCTGTCAGCCCAATCACAGCAGGAAGAGAACTGGCTTCGACGACATCATTACCAGCGAGTGCATTAATCGTCAGTTTGTCATTGTTACTCTCTGCTCCTACGATCGCGATATTCGATGCTAATCCAATCACATTAACGGCATTGCCAGATGCAGCCAACACTACGACATCATCAGCGTTCGTGCCATTGATAATGATCGAATCTTGTGCCCCGTCTCCTGCCCCTAAATTGAGATCAACTTGACTCAGATCGGTGCCTGCTAGGTTGTTGATCGTGGTGGTATCTGCCCCGCCCAAGGCATTGAGTTCCAACCGTTCTACATCATCAAAATCCATCGTCACGTTGGCAACATTACGGAACAACCGAACTCGACCCCCATTTGCAGATACGTCAAACGTCTCAGCAACGTTTGCACCGTTGAAGCGTAGGGTGTCGCTGCCTGCTTGCCCCTCGACTACATCGTTGTCATCCCCTGGGTTCCAGATGAAGGTATCGTTGCCCGCTCCCATAAATGCGGTATCCGTGCCATCTCCGCCGTTGATGAGATCATTGCCCGCACTGCCAAAGAACGTATCGTTGCCAAGTCCACCATTGAGAGCTAGTTGCATTAAGTTCGCTGCTAAGCCACTGGCGTTGATGGTATCGTCTCCGGCTAAGCCATTCAGAGTGAGGGTGTCTGTTGTTTCAGCGCCAACGATCGTGACATTAGCAGGTAAACCTGCAATCACAATCCCGCTGCTTGATGAACTTGCCGTAATCGTATCATTTCCATTCGTCCCGCTAATTGCGATCGTATCGACTTGACTATCACCCGTGCCATTGTTTGCCAGATTCAGGGCAATTTGACTCAGATCGGTTCCAGTCAAATTATTTACTGTGATGGAGTCAGCACCACCGAGCGCATTTAGGTCGAGCCGTTCTACATCATCGAGATCCATAACAATGTTGCCAAGGTCACGGAAAAAGCGAACTCGCCCCCCATTTGCAGAAGCATCGAACACTTCATTACCATTGGAGCCATTGAAGCGTAGAGTATCACTGCCCGCTTGCCCTTCCACGACATCACTGCCATCGCCAGGGTCCCAAATGAAGAGGTCATCGCCAGCACCCAGAAAAGCAATGTCGTTGCCACCATTGCCATCGACGATATCATTCCCGTCACCGCCAAAGAAAGTCTCTACACCTGCTCCGCCAAGCATAGTATCATCGCCTGCTCCAGCATCGACGGTGAATTGCACCACTGACGCAGGAAGGGTAGAGCGAATCGTGTCATTTCCTCCGAAGGTGTTGATCGCTAACGAATCCGTTGCTTCCGACCCTTTGACATTGATGATTGCAGACAATCCGCTGATGGAATAACTGCCAGTGCCTGTCCCCGTAACATCAATCGTTTCTGCGTTATTCGTTCCATTCACAATCAGACGATCAAGTGCTCCATCTCCGTGGCTAACACTGCCTTCTAAATTGAAGTTAATCGTGCGGAGTGCGGTTGTAGCTAGAGGATTAACCGTAACGGTATCTGCTCCACCCAAAGGATTGAGATCGAGTTGCTCAATGCCGTCCAAGTCTACTACACCGTTGCCAAGGTTGCGGGTGAGGCGAACTCGATTAGAATTGGCAGAAACATCGAACTGTTCAGCGTCAGCACTTCCTGTAAATCGCAGAACATCGCTGCCTGATCCTCCAAAGAGCCGAGTCGTAGGCAATGCACCGAGGGTTGTATCTAAGGTAATCGTATCGTTGCCGCCGAAGCCCAATACATCAATCTGTTGGGTACGCGAAGCAGAAGGGCGAGATCCGAAAATGGAGACGGCTCCATCATTGATTAAGAGCGCGCCCGACGCATCTCGACTCACCTTAATGGTGTTATCGAGGTTGTCACCCAAAATTGCTAAGTATCCACCCGCAGAAAAAGCGAAAATTGCCATAATATTTCTGGGAAAAATAGATTGGATAGAACTGAAAAACGAGCACTCCAGAAGGTGAAGTGCTGTAAGCAAAGTACACGGTGCGATCCTGGATTTTATGCAAGGAGCTGAGGTGCTACAGTCGCCCTATTTCTCAATTTTGCCGTTAAAGAATTTCCAGATTTGTTCAATTGCCCCGATATTCTTTAATTTCAATCGAGGCATTGGACAAAATCTCAATTTACAGCGGTTTCTGATTGGGTCTGCCACAGAATGGGCACCTTAGCAGCAGTCATGAGGAATGAGCAATGCCTGCTGCCTACTCGGTCGATTTACGCCAACGCATTCTGGATGCTTACGAGGCGAAAGAAGGAAGTCAACGCCAACTGGCAAAACGGTTCAAGGTCAGCTTGTCGTTTGTGCGAGACTTGATGCGCCACTACCGAGAGCAGAAGACGGTGCAACCTAAACCGCATGGGGGTGGAGCCGTCGCAAAAATCGGTGTGAAGGAGCAAGCCCTGATTGCCGACTGGTTGAAACAGCAACCTGACCTTGTGTTGTGGGAATTGTGTGAGCGACTCGAACAAGAATGTGCTGTTCAAGTCGGCATCTCGACGATGTGGCGAGTGCTGGAGCAGATGAACCTGAGCGTCAAAAAAAACATTTAGGGCAACTGAAGCCGAAACAAAGCGAGTGCAAGCGCTACGTTTTGCATTCCGACATTGGAGCTTCAGCATTGACCTTCGCAATCTGGTCTTTGTCGATGAAGCAGGCATTCATTTGGGCATGACCCAAATGAATGGTCGTGCTGCTAAGGGAGAGCGAGTGCATGATGTCCGTCCACGCAATGTTGGACAAACCATCTCGTTGATTGGTGCCATTGGACTAGAAGGACTCATTGCGACAATGACGATTCTGGGTAGTGTCAATACCGAGGTCTTTGTCGTCTACTTGCTCGAAGTGTTGATCCCGCAACTTTGGGTCGGAGCAATTGTGGTCATGGATAATCTTCCTGTGCATCATGCTCAACGAGTTCGGCAAGCGATTGAATCTGCTGGCGCACAACTTGTCTTCCTGCCACCTTATTCTCCAGACTTATCTCCGATTGAGTTGTGTTGGTCGAAACTCAAGCAGTTACTACGCTCTGCTAAAGCCCGATCGTTGGAAGCTCTCAATCAAGCTTTGACTGAGATTGTGACTGAAAAAATCTCGGAGGAGGATGCAATCGCTTGGTTCGCTCATTGTGGCTTATTCATTTAGAAACCGCTGTAAGTCAGTTACAGCTCCTAAACTGCTGGTCGAAACCAATTTTGCATATTTTGCGAGTACGCCTCGCTGATAGTGGGGTGTAGGCGGTTGCCAAGTTGCGCGACGCTGTTCAAGTTCTGCGTTTGGAACATTAAGATGCAGCAATTGAGCATGAGCATCGATCGTAATTTCATCTCCTTCTTGCACCAGTGCGATCGTGCCTCCGACGAAGGCTTCAGGCGCAACATGACCAACCACTATGCCATAGGTCCCGCCAGAAAAGCGTCCATCCGTAATCAGCCCTACCGAGTCGCCTAACCCTGCACCAATCAGTGCCGAAGTCGGAGCTAACATTTCTCGCATACCGGGTCCTCCTTTCGGTCCTTCATAGCGAATGACGAGAACATCACCTGGGTTGATTTTGCCTGTGAGAATCGCCTCTAAACAGGCTTCCTCTGAGTCAAATACGCGAGCAGGTCCAGTCAGTTTAGGATTTTTGACCCCTGTGATTTTTGCCACGGCTCCTTCGAGAGCTAAATTGCCTTTGAGAATGGCTAGATGTCCAGTCGCATAGAGTGGATGACTCCAAGGACGAATGACCTCTTGGGATGGACATGGTGATTCAGAAACGTCTTTGAGGCATTGCGCGATCGTGTTTCCTGTAATCGTTAAACAATCGCCATGGATCAAGCCCTGTTTGAGCAACATTTTCATCACTTGAGGAATGCCGCCTGCTTTGTGCAAATCTGTCGCAACATAGCGACCGGATGGCTTGAGGTCACAGAGGACAGGCACTCGTTGACGAATGATTTCAAAATCATCAAGCGTCCAAGGCACACCCGCAGAATGGGCGATCGCTAAGAAGTGCAGCACCGCATTCGTCGAACCGCCGATCGCCATCACCACTGAAACTGCGTTTTCAATTGACTTGCGAGTAATAATGTCACGCGGTAAAAGTTGGTTCCGAATGGCTTCGACTAACACTTTCCCAGCAAGTGCTGTGTTCTCAGCTTTTTCAGGGTCAATGTTGGACATAGTAGAGGAATACATTAAACTCATGCCCATCGCTTCAAATGCAGCAGACATCGTATTCGCAGTGTACATTCCACCACAAGAACCTGCACCTGCACAAGCATTGCGCTCGACTGCATACAGCATTGATTCTTCAATTTTTCCAGTGCTGTACTGTCCCACCGCTTCAAATACACTGACGACTGTTAAATCTTTTCCATCGAGATGCCCAGGTTTGCTCGTGCCACCATAAACAAAAATAGCGGGAATATTCATTCGTGCCATTGCAATCATGGCTCCCGGTATATTCTTATCGCAGCCACCGATCGCTAATACGCCATCCAGACTTTGAGCATGGCAGACCGTCTCGATTGAATCTGCAATCACATCTCGCGACACGAGCGAATACTTCATTCCCTCTGTTCCCATCGAAATCCCATCACTCACGGTGATCGTGCCAAACATCTGAGGCATTCCGCCTGCTGTACGAATTCCTGATTCTGCTTGAACAGTCAGCGGCGCAATTCCCATATTGCAAGGCGTGATTGTACTCTGAGCACTCGCGACTCCCACGATCGGCTTTGTAAAATCAGTATCCTCGAATCCGACGGCACGGAGCATGGCACGATTCGGCGATCGCGCAATGCCTTGAGTAATCGTTTGGCTTCTCAAATTTTCGGGCATGGTGTTGCTTGCTCTTAATGGATTGTTTCTGGAGTATAAAAAGCGATTTTTGAGATGTCCAATATATGTTTTGATAGATTTAAGACGAGAAACATATCAAAAAATGGAACTGCGACACCTGCGTTACTTTGTGGCGGTTGCGGAAGAACTTCACTTCAATCGCGCTGCCGAGCGTTTACACATCGCTCAACCTCCGTTGAGCCAACAAATCAAGCAGTTAGAAACTGAATTAGGCGTAGCACTGTTTCACCGTCGCACCAAGCGGCAAGTTCAGCTAACCGAGGCAGGACAAGTTTTGTTGCAGGCGGCTTACCCGATCCTGGCTCAACTGGAACAAGCAATCTACGACACACAACGCGCGGGCAGAGGTGAGACTGGAACTTTAACGATCGGATTTACTAGCTCTGTAGTTTATGATGTTCTGCCGACTATCCTGCATCAGTTTCGACATCACTTCCCACAAGTTGAGCTTGTACTACAAGAATTGACGACGACTCAGCAGGAAGAAGCATTACACAATCAGCGGATCGACATTGGTTTTTGTCATCCTCCCCTTAAGGACGATCGCTTGCAGTCAGAATCTATTTTGAAAGAATCTTTAGTCGTTGTCTTGCCTGAATCTCACCCATTGGCAACTGAAACAATAATTTCGATGGATTCGCTTGCTGATGAATCTTTTATTCTGTTTCCGCGCCATTTGGGACCCGGTTTGTATGATCAGATTGTGAGCTTCTGCAAGCAAGTGAACTTCAGTCCAAAGGTGATGCAGGAAGCAATCCAAATGCAAACAATTATTGGATTAATTTCAGCAGAAATGGGAGTTGCATTAGTTCCAGCATCGCTACAAAATCTACAACGAGTCGGCGTAGTCTACAAGTCATTACGAGAAACAACACCACAAGTTGAAACGGCTATCGTATGGCGACCAGATAGTACTTCAGGTGTTTTGCGCGAATTTTTGCAGGTTGTTAAATGCTACGTGAATGCAAGAAGTAACAAAATAGCCTGAAACTATTGTTCGTTCTAATGCATTGCGCGTGTTTCAGAAGTTACCTACATCTAACTTTTTGCGATTTTTGCGCCGAAATTTTGATTGCTGCTTTCGACCCAATTCAAGGATACTTTCACCTGAAGCAACATTAACTGAGTGCGAAACGCTATCGCGAACAACTACGTTAACACTTCGAGGATTGGCGATAAGTCGCTATATCTTTAGCAATTGACTTCTATGAAATCTAAAGAAGTATTTTATGTAAGCTATAAATCAATACTTCGGACAGTTTTTGAGAAGTTCGACAGGAAAACTATTCGTCCGTTAAGGTGCTAGTTAGAAAAAAGCGCACCGGACGAATAGTCATATGGAAATTGTACAGAGCCAACTTACCAAAGTGGGCAAGCTCGCAAACCGCAATTGAAATTTCTGGTGACCTTGTTCACAACAATTTTGATTGTGTGTGGCAAGGTCAACTTCAGCAATCTCAGTCGATACAGTTCGCTGAACGAGAAGACCTACCGACGACAGTTTGAGCAGGCATTCGATTTTATCGGACTGAACCTGAGTATTGTCGAAGCGTCAACTGCAACCGGGCAATCGTGGATAGGTGTGAGGGATAGTTCTTTGTATCCGCAAAAGTGGGAAGACCTTTGGCTTAGACTGGTATTACAACGGCAGCGCGAGTCGGGCTGAGAAAGGATTGGAAGTGTCGCTGATTGGCATGGCGAATGCCGAAACTGGGCAAAGCTATGCCGTTTCGGTTGAGCAAACATGCAGTCAGACCGATTTCCCTGAACTGAGCCGCATTGACCAAGCACCCAACCAAGTGAAGCGACTGTAACCGCGTCTGCCTGCTCAGGTGCGCTGTTTTGTGGTCGATGGCGCTTATGCCAAGGAAAAGTTCGTTACGGGGATGCGGCAACTCAAGTTGCATATCTTAAGCAAACTCAGATGCGATGCCAATCTGCGCTACTTCTTTGAGGGACAACAGAAGCCGAGAGGCAGAAGCCGTAAGTATGCAGGCAAAGTCGATTTGAGCGATCCAACTCTAATGCAACGAGTCGAGCAGATCCAACCAGACATCACCCTCTATACTGCAGAAGTATGGCATGTCTCTTTGCAATGTCGCATTCGCTTGGCTTACTTGCACGATACTCGCAAGCCGAATCAGCCTAAATTTGTCGTGCTGTTTTCCACAGACCTCGACCTGTACCCGAAAGCGATGGTGAATTTGTACCATTTGTACCATCTGCGCTTTCAAATTGAATTTCTGTTTCGCGATAGCAAGCAATTCACTGGGCTGGAAGATTGCCAATCGAGAACTGCCAAAAAACTCGACTTTCACTTCAACCCACGCCTCGCTTGCTGGCATTGGTGCTACCACATTTGTCTCTTTCAAAACATTAGTTAGATTGAGACAACAGCAGCCCTTGACGCATGATCTGCTTACAGATTGGCAAAATCCCTCCCGTTAGAGAGATGTTGACATAGGCATCGGCTTACAAGTTGGTTTCTTTAGTCAAAGCCATCTGACACAACAGTTCAAACGCCTCACTGGAATAACCTCTAAGTAGGTTCGCTAATGGCTTAAGAATCTGACAAACCATATCTTATCATTCAAGGCTTTAATGCAACCATTGGAAAACCTTCAAAAAATTCGCCCAGAAGCTTTATTTTCTGGATTTTGGCAAGCGATATACTTTGGGAGATGACTGACAGTGCTTCGTCGGGGAGAGTTTAATGATCCATCTCGATCAATTGATTGCCACATTGATGCAGGTGGTAATAGAAAATGCAGGAGCCGAAACTGGCGCTCTGATTCTCCTGGAAGAGGATAAACTCACTGTAGTCGCTCAATGCAGCCGAAATAAACCGTGTAACCTGGAAAAGTTTGCTGTTGCTGACTGTGCAACGATTCCTGTCTCCGTCATCCACTCGGTAGAACGCACTCAAGAAACACTGGTGTTTGAGAATGCAGTTAGCGAACCGTCTTTTTTAACTGATCCTTACATTCAACACAATCAGACGCGATCGCTCCTCTGTCTACCCATTCTCAATCAAAGCCAGTTGATTGGCATTCTTTATCTTGAGAACAATCTCAGTACCGGAGTATTTACCCACGATCGCTTGCAAGTCCTAAAACTGTTGATGGCTCAGGCAGCAATTTCACTAGAAAATACTCGGTTTTATGAACAGTTAGAAGACTATACGAAAACCTTGGAGTGTAAAGTAGAAGCGCAAACTCAAGTTTTACAGCAGGAGATTGCTGAACGTCAACAAACCGAAGCCGCATTGAGACAGAGTGAAGCGAATTATCGCAACCTGCTACAAACCGCGAATTCAGTCATCATTCGCTATGATCCGCAAGGGCGGATTCACTACATCAACGATTATGGGATAAAACTCCTGGGCTATGAAGAGCATCAGATCTTAGGGCGAACCTTATTTGAAACCATCATTCCAGACATCGAAATCTCTGGGCGCGATGTCAAACCTATGGTTCACGATTTACTTCGTAATCCTCAAGCGTACCCGCAAGGCGAAGGTGAAAACCTGTGTCGAGACGGTCGGCGAGTTTGGATGGCTTGGTCGAATCAAGCCATCTTCAATGACCAGGGAGAGGTCGTTGAAATCTTATCGGTGGGCAATGATACCACTCAGCGTAGGCAAGCAGAAGAGGCACTACAACGCAGTGAAGCCAAGTTCCGCAACATCTTTGCAAACTCGCAGGTTGGCATCTACCGAACCCGCACCTGTGATGGATTAATTCTTGATGCCAATCAACGCTTTGCCGATCTGCTTGGCTTTGATTCGCCAGAAGAGATCATTGGGCTAGAACATACTACAGGCTTTAATGTAAATCCCAATGATCGCCAACAATTCATTGAGGTACTGAAGCGAGATCGGGAAGTGCGAAGCTTTGAAATCCAGATGCAAAAACGAGATGGGACAGTGTTCTGGGGGCTTTTCTCTTCTTATCTGAATGCAGGCGATGACTACATCGAAGGGGTGCTTGCAGATATTAGCGATCGCAAACAGGCAGAAGTCGCGTTGCAAGCCTCTGAAGCAGAACTGCGATCGCTCTTTTCAGCGATTCCCGATCCAATGTGTATCTTCAATGGTGAGGGGCAATTGATCTGTGCAATTCAGGGAAATCAGTCCTATGAAGAGTTATATCGGAAGGAGTACATTGGCAAAACACTGCATCAACTCTATGACAGGGAACAAGCCGATGAATTCCTGAGTTATGTTCAGCAGGTGTTGAGAACCCAACAAGTCCTCACCGTTGAATACAGCCAGTGGATAGCTAGACGAGAAATCTGGTTTTCGGTTCGCATTGCCCCAATTCGGCATGAGCAGGTGCTTTGGTTGGCGCGAGATATTACGCTGCAAAAGCAAGCAGAAGCCACCTCAATTCTGGAAGAACGCAACCGCATGGCACGCGAAATTCACGATACTCTCGCTCAGGCGTTCACAGGTATTCTGGCTCAGGCGGGAGCGGCGAAACAGGTGCTAACGGATGATGTAGAAGCAACTCAGGCGCATCTCGACCTGATCAAAGAATTGGCACGAACTGGACTGACTGAAGCACGGCGATCGGTCGTGGCGCTCCGTCCTCAGCTTCTAGAGGAAGGCAGTTTACAGAGCGCTCTCCATCGTCTCGTCGCTCAGACTAGATCGGCTGCAATGGATACCACTTTATACTATGAGATTGAGGGTGCAGTGTATTCTCTACCTACCGAAGTCGAGAATAACCTACTACGGATTGGGCAGGAAGCCTTAACCAATGTGATCAAGCACGCCAACGCTGACGAAATTCGAGTGGAGCTAATCTATGAGCATGATCAGTTTTTGTTGCGCGTGAAAGACAATGGACAGGGTTTTGGGGTTGGAAGTATCCCGTCTTCTGAGGGATTTGGCTTACTCGGCATGAGCGAACGGGCAGAGCGCATCGACGCACAACTGACGATTAGGAGTCAACCTGGACAGGGAACGGAGATTACTGTAGTAGTTGGGGTGTAGGGAGATAAACAACCATTGACTACTCCATACCCCATCCCCCACACTCTACACCCCATGCCCCCCACACCCCACACCCCACACCTCACACCCCCGATCCAGGTTCTAATCGCAGACGATCACGCCATCTTTCGGCAAGGATTAGCCACGATTATTAACCGTGACCCAGAGATGCAGGTGATTGCCCAAGCTGAAAATGGGGAACAGGCGATCGCTCTATTTGAGGCACACCAACCGGATGTCACACTCATGGATCTGCGAATGCCGGAAGTAGAAGGAGTTGCCGCCATCGGTGCAATTTGTGCGATCGCTAAATCGGCTCGAATTATTGTGCTGACTACCTATGATAGTGACGAAGATATCTATCGGGGATTGCAGGCAGGCGCAAAAGGATATCTGTTGAAAGAAACTGAACCTGATGAGCTTCTGAATGCGATTCGCACCGTTCATCGGGGGCAGCAATATATTCCACCTGAGGTGGGCGCAAAGTTAGCACAGCGCCTCAGCAATCCAGAACTGAGTGAACGAGAACTAGAAGTACTCCGCTCACTGTCCCAGGGAATGAGTAATGCTGAGATTGCGGCGGCTTTGAGTATTGGTGAAGGCACGGTTAAATCTCACGTTAATCGGATTTTGAATAAGTTAGACGTGAGCGATCGCACCCAGGCTGTGATTGTTGCGGTTAAACGCGGCATTGTCTGCTTGTAGAACTTTCGATCGAACTCGGATTCTAACTTGAGTTATAGCCAGCTTTCTATTTTGAGAAGGAGCAGTTGCTCCATCAAATTACAGCCTAAAAATGTTAACTCACTATAGACGACAACCAAACGCCAATTGCTTATATTGAATTCATGTGAATTGAGCAAGTAAATCGTAAGGTTCCATGCTTGATACAGATGTAGAAAGATGATCGATGACCATAGTTCCAGTTCTTTAGTTGTGCCAGTCTCAACCCAAGATCACAGTCAAGGTGTGCTAAGCGCCGCCATGGTGTTAGTGATGTATGGGGATTATCAATGTCCTAGAAGTGCAACCGTTTACAAGCTGATTAAAAATATCCGGCAAGATCTGACAGTTTCTTTTGGAGAGGATTATTTATACTTCATCTTCCGTCATTTTCCACAAATACAGATTCATCCCCATGCTCAACGGACAGCCCAAGTCGCCGAAGCTGCCGCCGCCCAAGGAAATTTTTGGCTAATGAGCGATACTTTATTTGACCATCAACAAAGGTTAGAGAACGGTTATCTTGTCGAGTATGCCAATGATTTAGGACTTGATATTCCTCAATTTCTCAAAGAGTTGTCTAAGCAAGTACATATCGATCGCATCAATGAAGATATCGAAGGCGGAATACAGAGCGGAGTAACAACTGCCCCAGCCCTGTTTATTAATGGAAGCCGGTATATTGGGCACTGGAATACGGCGGATCTGATGGCAGCCATGATTTCTGCAAGTCATTATTAACCTGGCAATCGAAGAGAATGCAGAAGTAAGGAGAGAATTGCTAGAATCGAGACATGAAGAAACCCGATGCTCGACTGCTGAATCCAACTACCCAAAATTACCTGAGACAACAAGCGATTCG
>NZ_JAFLCJ010000028.1:0-56858 GCF_017302695.1 Leptolyngbya sp. UWPOB_LEPTO1
TCCGTCTTGTGGTTTCAATTGCTTCGTCAACTGCAAAACTCCGCAAATCTTGCTGCACAGTACGGATTTGAGATCATACTGAAAGCATTGCCAACTCGATCTTATCGAGAATGATGCAAGATCTGAGTCTCCCTAACTCTGGAAAAGACGATAGCGAAACACCCCTACTCAATTCGTTCGGAAATTCGCATCAAATTTTTCTGAGTGAGAGGAGCAAGTTTGTTAGCCTATAGATACAGGAAATCGGGCATTCTTAAGATGCCAAATAGAATATCGACGCTATTTTTTACGAGGGGATGAGCGAGTGGCTGCAACAAACTTCAAAGATTATTACCAAATTTTAGGGGTGAGCAAATCCGCAAGCGCTGATGACATTAAGAAAGCGTTTCGTAAACTCGCGCGCCAATATCACCCTGACGTAAACCCCGGCGATAAAGCAGCCGAGGCAAAATTTAAAGAAGTCAACGAAGCGAACGAAGTTCTCTCTGATCCCGATAAGCGCAAAAAATACGACCAGTTTGGACAATACTGGCGGCAAGCGGATCAAGCGGGTGCATCTCGATCGACTTCCACCTCGCGATCGCCGTTCAATACAGGCGGGTTCGATGATGTCGAATTCGGACGATATGACAATTTCGAGGAATTTATCAACGATTTGCTAGGAAAATCGCCCTACGGACGAACGGGTGATCCTTTCCGCAATGCAGGATATCGTGCTCCAGGCGGTTTTAGTACCGACGAACGCGCCTCAACTGGCGAAAATCTGGATATCGAAGCTTCGATTAAGCTGACCTTTGCAGAAGCGTTTAACGGAACTGAAAAGCGGCTCAGCGTGAACAATGAGGAGATTAACGTCCGGATTCCAGCGGGTGCAAAAGCGGGCAGTAAAGTAAGAGTCCGGGGTAAAGGACGTTTCAGCCGATTCTACACAAGTCAGCGCGGAGATCTCTATCTCACAGTGGAAATGTTGCCGCATTCGTTTTTCCAATTCGATGCTGATGGCAATCTTGTTTGCGAAGTGCCGATCTCGCCTGACGAAGCAGTGTTGGGCGCACAAATCGATGTCCCGACTCCGGATGGAAATGTTGTGGTGAACGTTCCAGCAGGCGTGCGATCGGGGCAATCCTTACGCTTACGCGGCAAAGGCTGGAAGAATCAAAAAGGCGATCGTGGCGATCAAATGGTGAAAATTACGATCGCACCTCCGAAAGAATTAAGCGCGATCGAGCGTGAGGCATACGAAAAGATTCGGGATAATCGCAGCTATGATCCCCGTAGCGCCATCAAAGCCGTGAAGCTTTAAGAGTGGCGGTTTCGACTGCCTACAGAGATTCCGAATTCTGAGTGCAGTCGAAACCCAATTCTCAACGATGAACTCAGCTCAATTGATCGATCGCGCTTAACAACGTCTCAACGCTGGCATTGTGATCGAGAAACGAAAAGAGATGTTTGTATCTGAGAATGCCTTGACGATCAACTAAAAATTGAGCAGGTAACGGCGCACCCAAGGCTTGTCCAGTCTGGTATCGACGAAACGTTTTACAACTGGAATCGCTAAGCAAAGGAAACTGTAATCCCAAGTCTTCAACGACTTTTTTACTTTGCTGCTCGTCGGTACTGGTGATCATGAGAATTTCGACTTGTCGATCGCTAAACTCCTGATACTGCTCGTTCAGCGCCTTAATATGCGGAAAGCAAAACGGACAATATTGCTTCTCTGTAAAAATCCTTGTAAACGCTAAAAGCACAGGTCGATCGTTGCGATAATCCGACAATTTCACGCGACGATCATTTTTGATATCTGGGAGATCAAACTCTGGAGTTGCTTGTCCCAAAGCGAGCGAATTCGTTGCCGGAACGGGCATGAAATTCTGGAAAAATCGCGGATTGATTAGACCACTGAAATCAGTAGATGTCAACATTGTTCAGGATTGTGCCGTAAAAAGTGCAGTAAAAAAGAGGGTGAAATTCACCCTCTATTATGAACGGATTAATCAATCCTTAGATTGCTGCGAAGTACTCTTTCGACTTCACAGGATCAGGATTCATGGTTTGATCACCAGGCTTCCAACCTGCGGGGCACACTTCATCCGGATGCGATTGAACGTATTGAATCGCTTGCAGAGTCCGGAGAGTTTCATCAACGCTGCGACCGAACGAAAGGTTGTTAATCGTGGAGTGCTGGATTACACCATCTTTGTCGATGATGAACAAGCCGCGCAGTGCAATTCCTTCATTCGGATCGAGCACGTTGTAAGCAGTGCTGATTTCTTTCTTGATGTCCGAAACCAACGGATAGGTCAAATCGCCAACTCCGCCTGATTTACGATCGGTTTGAATCCAAGCCAAGTGTGAGAAGGGGCTATCGACCGATACGCCAAGGATTTCAGTGTTGATCGATTTGAATTCTTCGTAGCGATCGCTGAATGCGGTAATTTCAGTCGGGCAAACAAAGGTAAAATCGAGCGGGTAGAAAAACAGCACCACATATTTGCCGCGATAGTCGGACAATTTGATGTCTTTGAATTCCTGGTCGATCACAGCAGTCGCTGCAAAATCAGGAGCCGTTTGACCAACGCGCAAGCATCCTTCTTGGGTCATGGGATTTTTTCTCCTTGCAAGAGTAGCAATTCGTAGTAAAGATTACGAAACAGTTACAACTATATCATAGTCATTACGATTTTGACCTGCGATATGTTTTCCTCTGAAATTGACGCTGCAATTGCGAGACTCGAATCCCAGAAATCCGCTTGGCGAAACGTCGGAACTCAAGCCCGAATCGATTATCTGAGGCGCTGTATGACAGGCGTGATGGCAGTCGCAGAGGATTGGGCGCTCGCGGCTTGCGAGGCGAAGGGGACAGATTCAGTCGGAGAAGAATGGCTGACGGGATCGGTGACAACGTTAATGACGTTGCGGGCGTTGATCAGAACGTTGGAAGGACGAAAGGCGAAGATTGAGCAGGGAATTGCCAAAGTCTTTCCGGATAATTTGCTCGATCGATTACTTTGGCTAGGATTTCGGGGAGAAGTTTGGACGGAAAGCAGTTCTCTAAATTCCCCGCAAGTGAGGAACTTTGAACCAGGCATTTCTCTGGTCTTAGGAGCCGGAAATGTTGGCTCGACTCCTCCAATGGATTTACTCTATAAGCTATTTGCAGAGAATCAAGTCGTTCTGCTCAAAATGAATCCTGTCAATGAGTATGTCGGGAAATTTTTAGAGCAAGCGTTTGAGCCATTAATTTCAGACGGGTTTCTGCAAATTGTCTATGGCGGTTCCGATGTGGGAAGTTATCTCTGTCAGCATCCCAAAATGGATTCTATTCATATCACTGGCTCGCATCATACGTATTACGCGATCGTGCAATCTCTCCCTCAACCGAAACCGATCACATCTGAGCTAGGCTGTGTCACGCCCGTGCTGATTGTTCCAGGAGAGTGGTCTGAATCAGATCTGAAATTTCAAGCGCATCATGTTGCGAGCATGGTGTCTCATAATGCCAGCTTCAATTGTGTCGCTGCGAAATTGTTAGTAACCGCGAAGGGATGGAAATTGCGCGATCGCTTTCTCACGCTGCTCCGCCAAGAATTCGCAAAAATTCCGAGCCGGAAAGCTTACTATCCAGGCGCACAGCAACGATATCAAGCCTTTCTCGATCGCTATCCTCAAGCTGAAATTTTCGGAACTCGAACCGAGGAAATTGTCCCTTGGACATTGATTCCAAACGTCGAAGATGACTATGCTCTGAGGATAGAAGCTTTTTGTGGAGTGCTAGCAGAAGTGAGTTTGGACGCGGCAACTGCAACCGAATTTCTCGATCGAGCCGTTCCATTTGTGAATGAACAAGTCTGGGGCAATTTGTCTTGTGTGATTTTGACGAAAACGAACGTCGATTCAGCGATCGCAGAGTTGAACTATGGCGCGATCGGAGTCAATGTTTGGACAGGTGTGGTCTATGCCTTGCCTGATTTTGCTTGGGGTGCGTATCCCGGCAATACTTCAGATGATATTCAATCGGGTCAAGGCTTTGTTCATAATGGTTATTTTCTTGAGCAGCCTCAAAAATCTGTCTTATATGCACCGTTCCGAATTTTTCCGACTCCATTTTGGTTTGCCGATCATCGCAATCTAGCAAATTTTGCCAAACGAGCCGCAGAACTCCAAATCACGCCGACCTGGAGTAAATTTGCTCAAGTGATATTTGAAGCGTTACGAGGATAGTTATCGATAATGATTGCCCAAGTATTGATTATTCTGTTTAGTTTTCTTAGTTTTTTTATTTCGATTTGGGTTGTCATTCCTGCTCCAATTTTTTCGCTATTACCATTAAGTGTTGGCGCACCAGAGATTAGTCACTGGTTAATTGTGACGAATGCGATCGCAGCTTTCCTGGCATTTGTCCGCCTCAAATCTCTGCCCATTTTTATCGCAATGTTGTTTGCTTTGAGCTTAAGCTTACTGCCTGCATTGCAATTTCCCACCACAGCAGAACGCGCCGAAATTGCAATGCAATCAAAGCTCAGCGACATTCCATCTTCACCCAATTTTCGATCGTCACCGTTCAATGCTTTAGATGCATTTCAAGGAATTCCCCGATCTCAAGTCCGTCGCACACTCGATATTCCAGTTGCGAATCCCGACAATGTGCAACTGACGATGAATGTTTATCGTCCGAATAGAACCGGAGAGAATCCGGCGATCGTCGTGATTTACGGAGGAGCCTGGCGATCAGGAAGTCCAAATTCTAATGAGCAGTTCAGTCAATATATTGCAGCACAAGGATATACAGTTTTAGCAATCGATTATCGTCATGCTCCAGAATATAAATTTCCCACTCAAATTGAAGATATTAAAACTGCATTAGAATTCATTCAACAACATGCCGACGAATACGAAGTGAATCTCGATCGTATGGCAATCATGGGACGTTCTGCAGGCGGACATTTAGCGATGTTAACGGCTTATGCGATCGATGCTTTTCCGTTCCGCGCCGTTGTCAATTACTATAGTCCCGTCGATCTGACCGATGGCTACAACAATCCTCCATTTCCTGATCCGATTGACAGCCGAACTGTTTTACGAAATTTTCTCGGCGGTACACCCCAAGAATTCTCGGATCTCTATCGTCAGGCATCGCCTTATCAAACTGTGCGATCGCATCTCCCCCCGACTTTACTCATTTACGGTGGACGCGATCACATCGTGCAATCAAAATTCGGACGTGCAATGTATGAAAAGTTAAACCAAAATGGCAACATTGCCGTATTCATTGAAATACCCTGGGCAGAACATGCTTTTGATGCAGTTTTCAATGGTATTAGCAATCAATTAGCGCTGTATCACACTGAACGCTTCCTAGCGTCTTGGCTGAAGTAGAAATTCAAGATCAACTTTGGTGAGACGCGATCGCCTTCTAACAATATGCTGAACTCTATGGAAATTGGCGACTGAGATTTGTATTTTGACACCCAATCAATCGGTCAGTAGGGCAAAAGAAGATCGCTTCTGTTGATCTTAATCTACAGACCTCGATCGCTTGGTAAGATCAGCAAACTGCCATTTTTTAAGAAGGGTTTTATGTCTTCTGTGATTCCTGTCTCGCTGCCGCAAAATTCTTATGACATCGCGATCGCATCGATTGCTGAACTCGGAGATCGTATCCAGCCGCTTTCCAAACTGGGTAAAAAAGCGCTGATTGTCTCGAATGCAGCAATTTTTAAGCAGTACGGGCAAACGGTGACAGATTCCCTGACACAAGCAGGTTTTACCGTCAGTTCTTGCTTATTGCCCGCAGGAGAACGGTATAAAACACCCGCCACCTTGCAAAAGATTTATGACGCAGCTCTGGAAAATCGATTAGAGCGATCGTCGGTGATGATTGCCCTCGGCGGTGGCGTGATCGGAGATATGACTGGATTTGCAGCAGCGACTTGGCTAAGAGGAATTAATGTCGTACAAGTGCCGACATCGTTACTCGCAATGGTAGATGCGGCAATTGGTGGCAAAACGGGTGTGAATCATCCTAGAGGGAAGAATCTAATTGGCGCATTTCATCAGCCAAGATTGGTGTTAATCGATCCAGAAGTGCTGAAAACACTGCCTGCCCGGGAATTTCGAGCGGCGATCGCGGAAGTCATCAAATACGGCATCATCTGGGATGCAGAATTGTTTGAAATGCTGGAACAGGCAAAACGATTAGATCAAATCCGTGCCGTTGGAGATGAACTGGTTCAAGAAATGTTAGTGCGATCGGCGAAAGCAAAAGCACATGTCGTTAGCAAAGATGAGAAAGAATCAGGATTACGAGAAATTCTTAACTATGGGCATACGATTGGACATGCGATCGAAAGTCTGACGAATTACAAAGTGATCAATCACGGTGAAGGAGTTGCAATCGGAATGATGGCAGCCGGATTGATTGCGGTAGAAATGGGATTGTGGGATCGAGCAGAATGCGATCGTCAGAAAGCTTTAATCGAAAAAGCAGGATTGCCCACTCAGATTCCAGGAGGATTCGATCGTTCAGAAATTGTGCCGACTTTACAGGCAGATAAGAAAGTAAAAGACGGAAAAGTTCGATTCGTCTTGCCGCGCCAAATCGGGACGGTTATTGTCACAGATCAAGTTGCACCCGATACGATCGAAAAAGTACTGAATTCAATAGACCTTTTGCGTGATCCGTGAAATTAAAAATGAGCACTTCGATGCTCTTCGAGTTTGTGTTGAGGTAGGGCGGCTCTCGCGGCGCAGGTTAACCAACCCTGCCTCAATATTCAGACTATGCGATTGGTTCTTCGCCCACAGCAACCCAGCGATATGATGACTGGATTGCTGTGCAAAAAAAGGTAACAGCTTCCACGTAAAACCAAACCATTCAAGACATTTTGTTCCCCTACAACGAGGTGTTACAGAAAGGCCTGAACGTCTCAATAAACAGGATGACTTAGAAATGGAATGGAATCATAAACAACGGCAGAAGCACGATCGATAATCCCATCCACACAAAATAGCTCTGCGGTTCCTCACTCTCTGCCTCATCTAGCAAAGCATCGATTCGCTCATCCAGACGTGTTCCGCTCAACGCTGCAATCCAAGGTTCAGTCTGCATTTGAGAAGCAGAAACGATAGAGAACAATGCTTCAGCGAGTAACAAACCATCCGTCTGCCGAGCTGCCCAACGATCTGCCCGTAGCTCTCGCAGCAAAATCAATTCTTGCCACAGCGCTTCCGTATTCGGGAGCCATGCGGTTAACCGACGCAATCCACCCAACCAAAAGAACCAAAATGTATCCCGATAATGTCGATGCGCCTGTTCATGAGTCAGCGTGACTTGCAAATGCGATTCGTCTAGCGTTTCTAATAAGCTATCACTCACAACTAACTCAGGATTCCAGAATCCGATCTGAGCAATGTACGGTGTCGAATGCTCTAGTAATCGAACGGGTATTTCTAAAACCGTTTCTTCTGGCATTTGCTTCACTTGCTGAAACGATTTCCGAGCTTGCCAAGCTAACTGAGCAAAGAGAAAAACGGCTACCATGAGAAACCCGATCGCAATTCCATAACTTCCCCATCCTTCGTGCCAGCGCATCATCTGACCGCGCGGTCCCATACACAGAATCGCGATCGCACTTGTAATCAACAACAAAGGCGGAAACAGAAATGCACCTAGTGTCGTCTGCCAGCGGGTATTCCAACTTTCCGTTCGAGCGCGCCAAGCCCATCGAACCGCGATCGCCAAACTGAGCGCAACGAGTAGCAACATCAAATGCATTATCGTTCCTCCCGTTTTTGACGAGCCGCTTTCAGCCGTTGTGCGATCGCGTCTAGCTGATCACAACTCGCTTGATCCAAACTATCCGCAAACGCTGCCACAATATCTGGATTCGTTACGGCTAGAAACTGATTTAATTGTTCCATCGCTTGCAGCGCTTTTGCCTCAGATTGAGACACGATCGCCGTCCAAGTGAACGAGCGATTCTGTTTATTGCAGGCAAGCCAGCCTTTCTTCACTAATCGATTGAGAACGGTTGTCACTGAAGTGTAGGCAAGTTCGCGATCAGGATCGGTCAAAATGCGATCGTGAACATCCTTCACAGTCACCGTTTCAAGTTCCCAAACGATGCGAAGAATTTCAGCTTCTAAAGGGCCGAGCGAGAGTTGTTTCGGGCGATAGTCTGGAAGCGAAGCCATCTGTGACAATTCGAGAAGTTCAAAAAGGATCATACCTTGAGATCACGAGATCGAGAAAGCTCTGTCTGCTGTAAGAAACTGGCTTCGACTTTCTGCTAAACGAGTCCCTGACTGATGTGCGGGGCTTTTTTCAAACGATATCGCATCGGCAAATTGTAAGGTTTGCTTAACCAAGAGTGGGGAGTAGGGAGTAGGAAGAACCCAAACTTAGATTTCTCCCTATCTTCCTATCAGATTCATTGTGGTGAACGAGTAGGCGAGACTTAAACCACGATCGCAAACTTTGCTGCTAATTCCCGCATTGCCGAACTTAGTACAGGCTTGTGATTTAACCACTGGTAAAACGCTTCTTGGCTCTTCGCGATCGACACCCCTAAGCCGAGTTGCCCATTCAGCACTACCAACCGTTCTAACCGCCGAATCTGAGGCTCTACCGTTTTCAGATCAGCCTCATTCAGCACCATCCACAATGATCGCTCAATCAAGCGCTGCAAAATCTCGCGGGCTTCCGGTTGCTGCATCTGACACCGTAAATGCGCCGCCTCAGTTGCGATCGCTTCCAACTGCCCCAAATGCATCAGACTGGCATTCCACTCATCCATATCTTGTTCGAGCGATCGCAGGGTTAGCAACAAGCGATGCCCAATCGCAATTTCTGCTGCGACCTGCAACTCTCGTGGCACAGGCAATTCATCCCGATGAAACGCCATGAGCACACCATAGTTATCGCGATACACCTGCGTGTAAAGCTGATCCAACCGCGTCAGAGTCTCCTGGCTGAGCAACTGCATCATCCGATGCCGCTCCTCTGCAAAAAGATCTTGCAGACTGTAGGCAGCTTCTCCAAACGTCTGATTCATCTTCAGAATCGTCTGAGCCGCACTGCCTTGAGCCAGCGTTTCAAATACCTGCTCTTTCACCTGCGTATAGCTTCGTCGTCCAGTAAACGGCTGAATACAGCAATAAAAATCCCATCCGCAAAGATGCAGCACCGCAAAAATGAAATGCCGACTTTCGCGAGTAATTTCTGAAGTTAATTGCAACTGCCCGATCGCTAAAGTCACAGCTCCCATCCGTTGAGCCTGATAATCTAACTGATTCGCCGTATAGCAGTAAACCCGCTCCTCACGTGCATAAGACGTAAACAGTGAACTGATCGCATAGTGTGCCGCCACTTGTTCAAACGAAATCTGGGCTGGAATCACTAACTGCCGATAAACTTCCGCTCCATTTTTGAAACAATCAACATTACTCGGAGCCGATGTCAACCGTTTGGTAAATCCTTTCTCAAGCTGAATTCCAGACACATCTCCAGCAAGTTCTAACGCGCGCGCCGCATAACGTAAAATCTGCGTGCCTTCGGGTCGAGAAAGCTCCTCAAAAAACCAACCACAACTGGTATACATCAACAACGCATGTCGCTGCATTTCGAGTAAGCGGACAGCATCTAATCGCTCACCATTGCCCAATTTCTGAACCTGATGCTTGGCAAGAAACTTCGATAAGTTGCCGCGATCGCGGATCACTTGAATATATTCATCCCGCGCTGCCCAAGGATCATTAAACAGCTTTTTGCCTTCTTCTTCGTAAACTCGAATCAACTGATCCCGCAACCAATCGAGTGAATCTCGTAGCGGTCGTCTCCAGTGTTGATGCCATTCCCCACCCCCACCACAGCCACAATTCTCTTGCCAACGATCGACGCCATGCGCGCAGCTCCAAGCGGTCACAGGCTTCAATTCCACTTCCCAAGTCGGTGGATTAAGACTGAGATAATGTGCGAAATTCGTCACTGTCCAATCTCGACGCGGAAATTCCTCGATAAACGCATACGCTAAACATTTCTCAGTTCCGCCCTTGTGATGCCCGAATGTTTCGCCATCGGTCGCCACTGAGATCAACTGAGTCGGACGATGATCCCCACGCACAGCCTGTCCTAAGCGTCCTGCAAGATGATGCGAACTACTCAGCGCGGTATCAAATCCCATATCGCGAGAAATGGGACCGTCATAAAAGAAGATATCTAAATAAGGAGAACTGTGATCCCCAGGATTGAGAAAACAGCGATAAGGACGGGTCGGATCAATCTGTCCACCCCCAACTTCTTGCCAATCTGCATCGGAGAACGCTCGACATCGTTCTGCCTGAGAGGGAGCGAGAATCGTAAACTTAATTCCCTCTTCAATTAAGGCTTTGACAGTGGGGTAATCGATCGCGGTTTCTGCCAACCACATGCCTTCGGGATCGCGTCCAAAGTGCGATCGAAAATCTGCTTTCCCCCAGCGAATCTGAGTTCGCTTATCGCGCTCATTTGCCAAGGGCAAAATAATGTGGTTATAGACTTGAGCGATCGCATTTCCATGCCCGTTCAATCGCTCACAGCTTTTGCGATCGGCTTCGACAATCCGTTGATACACCTCAACGTCATGCCGCTCAATCCAACTCATCAGCGTCGCGCCAATGTTAAAGCTTAAATACTCAAAATTATTGACGATCCCCAGTAACTCACTAGACTCGTTTAGCACTCTGGCAAATGCATTGGGGCGATAGCATTCGTAGTGAATCCGCTCATTCCAATCGTGAAACGGTGCAGCACTGGGTTGCCGCTCGATCGCATCAAGATAAGGATTCTCGCGGGGGGGCTGATAAAAGTGACCGTGAACCGTGACGTAAACCCCAATTGCAGTTTCTAGGGGATCCGTCGATCCATCAGACAAACGAGTTGAAACATCAAATGAAGTCATTGAATCAATTTCCACATTAAAAGTGCGTTTACGCTGCATCCGAACAAGGGCGTAAACAGAACGGGTCAAACTTAGAAAACTTAGTGAGGTGGAGGCAGCCTTGCATAGAGATTCAGGAATGCGCTCGATCGCAAATTTCCCTGCTTCAACAATAACAAGCCTAAAAAAAACACAATCTAACTCATCACCAACGTCTATTCTGACCAAAATGGGTGCTCAGAGCTAGATTGTGATAACGCTGATGTGACAGCGGAACGACAAATCGAATGGCTGCGACCCATCATTCTGCAATCATCTGTATCGATTCAACCGCATTTTGCACTCCATTTCACAATTTTTTAAGATCCCCGCACGGGAGTTAACATCTTCGCGACGAATCTCAACGCTTCGTTACCTCTCCCCATCTCCCTACTCCCCATCTCCCCACTCCCCACCCTCAATTCCTCGATCAAAGAAGAAGAATCGTGAGTATCCTATTGAGAGAAATTTCTCATTCTGGAACCCGAATGTCAGTCAAAAACATCATTTTTACAGTGCTACTGGTGATGATCCCGGTTTCGATCGCAGCCCACTACCTCGAATGGGGATCGCTGATCGTTTTCGCCACTGCTGCTGCTGCAATTTTGCCACTCGCAGCCTGGATGGGGACAGCAACAGAAGAAATCGCTGTTGTGGTCGGTCCCACGTTAGGTGGCTTGATGAATGCCACATTTGGCAATGCTACCGAATTGATTATTGCGCTCGTTGCCCTGAATGCAGGGCTGATCGATGTGGTCAAAGCCAGCCTCACAGGCTCAATTATTGGGAATCTGCTGCTGGTCATGGGATTGTCGATGTTGCTCGGCGGACTCCGTTACAAAGAGCAAGAGTTTCAACCGATCGTCGCTCGCGTGAATGCGTCTTCGATGAATTTGGCTGTGATCGCGATGCTGCTTCCTACTGCGATGAATATTACGTCTGCCGGGATTTCAGGAGATGTTTTACAAAAACTGTCGATCGCAGTCGCGATCGTACTGATCACGGTCTATGCTCTGACCTTGCTCTTTTCCATGAAGACTCATACTTATCTCTATGATGTCGGCGTTGCTGAGAACGAAGGCTCTGCTGAGGCAGAGTCGCCCCACAAAGAACAGCACGAAAAGCCCAATCTTGTGTTGTGGTCGATCGTGCTTTTAGTCTGTACCGTCCTAGTCGCGATCGAGTCTGAACTGCTTGTCGATAGTTTGGAAGAAGCCACCGCAAAATTGGGATTAACCGCGCTCTTTACTGGGGTCATCTTGCTCCCGATCGTGGGAAATGCCGCAGAACATGCCACAGCAGTTACAGTCGCAATGAAAGACAAAATGGATCTGTCGGTTTCAGTTGCCGTGGGTTCAAGTTTGCAGATTGCGCTATTTGTGGCTCCAGTGCTAGTGATTGCAGGCTGGTTTATGGGTCAGCCGATGGATTTGGACTTTAATCCTTTTGAATTAGTTGCCGTTGCCGTTGCGGTTCTAATTACGAACTCGATTAGTTCGGATGGACGATCAAATTGGCTCGAAGGCACGTTATTACTGGCAGCGTATTTAGTGCTGGGATTAGCATTCTACTTCCATCCGGTCATAGTTTAGGTGTGATGGCACAACGCATTCGATTGGGCGGATCGATTGAATGCGTTGTAGCAGAACAAAATCTGTCACAGAACAAATTCATCTCTTGAACAATCTCATCCACTCTTTTTTAAGCCTGTATAAATTAACCAGGTTGATCCGGATCACAATCTAGAAACCCGGAAAGAAACCAATAAGTCTGGTAGTAAAAAATATGTGAAGCACACACCGTATTTCTGTATGAAATCCGTGTGAAGTGACTCAAATTACACTGAGCTTTCACGGATTTCGTTACTATAAACCATACGTTGACCTTGCCCCGGTCGAGTTTACTGAAAAATCACATGACGCATTTTGTTCCTGAAAACTGGGGTTGAGGGCTACGGAAGTTATGAATACTGGGTCAATCTATCACGGTCGCAGCATTTCGCAAGAAGAAGAACGACTTTATCATCATCTTTTACACCTTGTTCAAACTGAGTCGCCGCATCGCCTGATTGAAAGATTTCGGCTCTTATTTATCGAAGGCACCGGATATCCTGATCCAGAACTTCAAAAAACCGTCGATCTCTTAATCCAATCTCCAAGCGCAGCGCAAAATTTCCGCTTCGTTCTCAATCGCTGCTGTCACATTTTGATCAATCGGTGGCAATCTCGCCCGCATCAGTACGAAAAAGTGGCGGAACTGATCAGCTTGTTCGAGTCTAAACCGAGCCGCCCGATTGCAGGAGATTTTTCGCGATCGCGCTTAATCAATCGACAACGACAAATCACTCAGGCTTTCCAGCATACCGAGCAATACCTGACCCTGAAACGGCTATCGAGCGTTCTTCTCCCCGAACTGACTCCTGCTGAATCGCAACCTTTCGGAACCCTAATTCGCCGTTACCCATATCTCTACGAGCATTGTCTTGTCACTGAAGGAACCCCAAACGTCCAAAAAGCCTCGATTCGCCAGCTTCAAGCCGAACGCCAGAAGCAGTTTGAACTAGATTTATCCAAATATGTCACGTACCAAGTGCGTCGAGCATCGAGCAACCGCGTGATTCATCCCGTCGAAAATCCAACGTTGTTAGATGATCGATCGCTCAGTTCAGCGTTACATCAATTCACGGGGAAAATTGACGGAAACTATACCTGTAAAGACGTTGCGAAGCGGTTTTCCGTGCACTGTCAGCAAGCCAAATCCTACAAGCATTTCAAAGCTGACCTGTACCACTATCTGACTGATGCAGTCAATCCAGCTTATGGAAATCGTCACTTCAATCAACAACTTGGGCAGTTTCTCAAACAGACCTATTCAGAAAGTGAAAACCAGCCGCTGAGCGATTTTCTGATGACGCGGACTTGTAGCCAATTGCTGAATTTCCTCGTCATTGACAGTCTGCAGCAACCGCAGCATTTTGTCTTCATCGATCTGCTCTCCAATCTGGGCGCAACTGCAACAACTCGTCTGCTGCTGCAAATTGTTTTACTCTGTCAGCGCGTCAAACCTTATCTAGAAAAGCGATTTTCAGTGTTATTCCATCACTATGAAGGCTACAGCCGCGATCGCGTTCAATGGCTGGTCGCGGCAATGGAAAACTTACAATTGGCACTGAGTACGAACTTCAGCGATTTAAATTTATGTCTTGTTCATCAACTCGTGCGCTGAAGACGAGAATTTGTGTTAACCTGCTCAATGGTAGGTAACTCATTCTGTCGGATGCTGTGCATACTCTGGTGTGGACAGTCATTTTTCGTCTGAGTCCGTTCAAAAAAGAACCATCACTTTCAAGAATTATTCTACTGGAGGAACAGCATGACCCAAGTGGTTTTAGGAGAAAACGAAGGCATTGATTCAGCGTTGCGCCGCTTTAAGCGCCAAGTCTCAAAGGCAGGGATCTTAGCAGATCTCAGATCTCACCGTCATTTTGAAACTCCGCTCGAAAAGCGCAAGCGCAAAGCGATCGTGGCTCGCCGTAATCGCCGTTACCGCTAAAGACCGGGGTCGATTCTTGCTTTTGAGAATCGATTTTTAATGGGCAAAGTTCGTTTCTAAACGGCGTTGCTAGGATGGAGAGAAGTGAGGATACTTCTCTGTGAATTTATGACTGACTCCATTTCCGATACGGGCAAATCTTTGGATCAGGAACTAGACGAAGCGATTTCAGGCTTTGATCAGATCCAGACCGAGTTAAATTATCGACAGGCTCAAGCAACGCTACGCGAGTTAGTTGAGAATCTAGATTTAACCGCCCAAGAGCGATCGGGTTTGGAGTCAGAAATTCACGGACTAGAGACGATGCTCGAAAAGCTTGATCGACTCGTCGTTCAAATCGCAGCTTTTGGTATGGTCGGGCGTGGCAAGTCCTCGCTCCTGAATGCTCTACTGGGGCAACAGATTTTTGAAACGGGCGCGATTCATGGTGTGACTCGATCGCAGCAGTCCGCGAATTGGAGTATTGAAAGTGAAGCGATCGCGGGCAGTGATCAAGAGATTCTGCGCGTGACGCTTCCAAGCGTAAATCGCTCTCAGATCGAACTGATTGACACACCCGGCATCGATGAAGTGCAGGGTGAAGCGAGAGAGGCGCTAGCGCGTCAGGCGGCTCAGCAAGCCGATCTTTTGCTGTTTATTGTGTCAGGCGATATTACGAAGGTTGAATTTCAGGCGCTTTCTGAACTACGAAATTTCGGGAAGCCCATGATTTTGGTGTTTAACAAGATCGATCAGTATCCCGATGCTGATCGTATGAGTATTTATCAAAAAATCCGAGATGAGCGCGTCAAAGAATTGCTTTCACCGGATGAGATTGTCATGGCTGCGGCTTCTCCCATGGTCGCTCGTGCGGTGAAACGTCCTGATGGTCGGATGTCGGCACAGATGATCCGACTTGATCCGCAGGTTCAAGATCTCAAACTCAAAATTCTAGAAGTCTTGCATCGAGAGGGGAAATCTCTGGTTGCCTTAAATTCGATGTTATTTGCCGATCAGATCAACGATCGCTTACTCCGACGAAAACTCGACATTCGTGAGCAGACGGCAAATCGCACGATCTGGAATGGCGTCATGACGAAAGCGATCGCCACGGCAGTTAATCCAGTCATGGTTCTCGATTTAATTAGCAGTGCCGCGATCGATGTGGCGATGATTATGAGTTTGTCAAAACTCTATGGGATTAGCATGACGCAGCAAGGCGCGATTAAACTGCTGCAACGAATTGCGATCGCGATGGGTGGCATTACAGCAAGCGAGCTTTTAGCCAATCTAGGACTCAGTTCGCTGAAAAGTCTACTAGGCTTATCGGCTCCCGCAACAGGCGGATTATCTCTCGCGCCTTATCTCTCGGTTGCAGTGACGCAAGGAGCAGTTGCAGGCGTTTCGACGTATGCGATCGGTCAAATTGCCAAGGTTTACCTCGCGAATGATGCCTCATGGGGGGCAGAAAGTCCGAAAGCGGTCGTGACGAAAATCCTCTCCTCATTAGACGAAGATTCGATTCTGAATCGAATTAAAGATGAACTCCGAGCCAAATTAGACCTGTCTGCCCGACAGCCTACTAAGTAACACGTGAAATTAACGATGTCAGGATGCTCGATCGCTCAGTTACGATGTTCTGAGTGTTTTCTTAATCCTGCGCATGATTCGACTCAATCAAATGATGATGGGTGTTTCCGTCGCCGTTGGCTGTCTGATTTTCGGGATGCAAACTACGCCTCAACTGTGGCATCAGTTCCAACTCTGGCGCAATCAAGGCGTATCTTGCGAACGATCGACCGACGACGGTAAAGCGACCTTTTACGGGCAAGACTGTCTCTAAATCTCTTGCATGGCTTCTGTCACTTGGCGAGCCACAAACGGCACAATCTCTTCATTATTGCTATGGGCTGTGCCTTCGGTAAAGACGACCAATAAATAAGGCTGCAAGCTTGGAACTTCTACATAAGCAGCATCATGACGCACTCGGCTCATCAAGCCTGCTTTTGACCACACTCCAGCATTTTGAGGCACACCGCCACCAATAAATCCAACGACTTGATTTTCCGGATCAGCTTCGAGATCAGCAGGATTGAGCGATCGCTTCAGCAGATCCATCATCTGCTGCGATCGTTCTGCTGTGACAGCAACACCGCCCACAATACTATGCAACAACCGTGCAGACGCGATCGTCGTTAACATATTCCGATTCTCAAAATTCTCGCCGTAAAAGGCTCTTTCTCGTCCATAAGGACCATCACACCACGTCTTCTGATTCACATTAATCGTCGTGAACTCCGACCAATTCAGCGATTGCAAATAGCGATTGACAATATTGCGCTGATATTTCCAGGTTTCAAAGGGTGCAGCAGGCAATTCAGGACCGCCTGTCGTTCCACTCAGCACATCGACGACTAATCCGGTCGCATCATTGCTGGAATCGACGATCATATCGCGCATGGCTCGATCGAGTTCCGCAGACGATGGGATCATGCCTCGTTCTAACCATTCATGGGCTGCGACTAAGTAGAATAATTTGACGACGCTTGCCGGATAAATATTCTCAACGCCCCGATAGGCAAATCCTCTAGGAGAGCGCTGCCAAAATTCTTCAGGACGAATTGCACCGCCAGTATTGACGAACACAGGCGAGTCATACACAATCCAGGTGATTGCGATCTGGTTGGGAGCAAGCGTCGGAAATGCTGCCCAAGTCGCTTGCAATACGCGATCGCCCAATGTTTCTAACCGTTCGTCTTTGTGGAAGAAAGTCATAGTCAGTGAAATTTTCGTCTTATGCAATATCGCACGATCGCGAATCTCAATCTCTACGATTCACCAGATTTAACGCGTCTGGCAACTCAATCGGCTCAAGGTCGTTACCTGCAAATTTTGTCGGAATCACCGCTCAAAGTCATAACCTGTGAGGATGAGTATCCAGGGTGGCTCGATCCGAATGATTTACAATTTTTAGAAGCCGTTGAAACGCCCTATCAAGCTCCCGTTTGGACAGAAGAGGAAATCCGAGATTGTATTCCTGAAGTGATTGCCTTTACTCAAGCAGCAATGGCTGTACCCAATGAGTATCTTTGGGGTGGAACTGTTGCTCCAAATTACGATTGTTCAGGACTAATGCAAGCTGCTTTTGCTTCGGTTGGCATTCGCTTACCCAGAGATGCTTATCAACAAGAGGCGTTTCTGCAACCTGTTGAAGATTTGATTCCAGGAGATTTAGTCTTCTTTGGAACGCCTGAGAAAGCGACGCATGTTGGGCT
The DNA here is from genome assembly GCF_017302695.1 of Leptolyngbya sp. UWPOB_LEPTO1. Classification (NCBI taxonomy): domain Bacteria; kingdom Bacillati; phylum Cyanobacteriota; class Cyanophyceae; order Leptolyngbyales; family Leptolyngbyaceae; genus Leptolyngbya; species Leptolyngbya sp. UWPOB_LEPTO1. The sequence goes on from NZ_JAFLCJ010000028.1 coordinate 17,762, forward strand.
TTACTTGGGTGAGCAGCGCTATATTCACAGTTCTGGTAAAGATCAGGGGCGTAATGGAATTGGAATTGATGTGCTTTCGGCAGAGGGCGATCGAGTGAGCCAGACTTACTTCGCTCAGTATCGAGGTGCAGCCAGAGTGATTCAAAGCTACATTCCCTAAATCAAAAACTCCGGGCTTGGCCAAGCCCGGAGTTGTGAGATCTGGTTAACAGACAAAACGCTTGAATATCATCTTGACTGCGTTTCTGTCCCGCACCGGATTCAAAACCCGGTACTAACTGTGCGAACTCCCTCAAGGGACTCCCGAACCTAGCCAATGGCTCAGAAAGACAGTCTCTTCAGAGACTTTGTCCGACGATCACGGGGTTTCAACTCGTGCGGACTCGTGCAGACTATTCAGTTTCCGAAATGGCTTCTACTTTCGCTTCTACTTTTTCAGGTTCAGGTAGCGATTCAACAACATCCGGATTCCGTTTGGAAAATCCCCAAGCAAAGACGAGCGCGACGAGTGTAATCATCAACCATTCCGGTGGGACAAGCTGATCGTTCACCACCCGCAGAAGCAAGCGAATGCCCACAAACGAAACTGTGATATAGCCTGCATCTTCCAAATGCGTGAATTCTTCCAGCCAACCAATAAACAAGCCTGCCATAAATCGCAGTGCCACAATCCCGATCGTGCCACCGAGCAGAATCAGCCAAGTCTCTTGAGAAACCGCGATCGCAGTAGTCACACTGTCAAGCGAAAAGGCTAAATCCGTCAACGCAATCAACGGAATCGCCTGCCAAAGTGAAGTAAACCGCGGCCCATGATGCGCGTGTTCCTCATCTTCTTGAGACGTGAAATACTGAAATACCAACCACAACAGATAGAGCGCTCCCGCCAACTCAAACTGCCAGTAGCCAATCACCCAAGATGCAGCCAAAATCAGCGACATCCGCAAAACATAGGCAAAGACCAAGCCAATGTTTAAAGCTTGACGCTCCAACTTGAGATTTTGCAATCCCTGAGTCAAGGCTGCAAGTGCGATCGCATTATCAGCCGAAAGCACACATTCCAAAGCTACTAAAACGAGCAGCACCAGAAATGTTTGCGGGCTAAGTTGATCCGGAAAGTTCAGGTCTATCATGTCGAGAATTTCGTGCCAAATTGGCAAAGTAGACACTTCATTATCTACTTAAGTGTTTCAGTTTGCGACGATTCTGAGAGGTACGGAAGTCCGATCTAGGTGGAGAGTGGGGAAGTTCTTCTGCAAGTGCCCAAAAAAGCAATACAACTCTCTTTACTCCCTACTCCCCACTCCTCACCTCAATCAACCGCCATATTGCCAACCCGTATCCGCCAAATTCAAAGCCGCTCCCTCTCGATGCACCCCGGCTGCGATCACTTCGCCCACAAAAACGGTGTGATCTCCATGATCAACGGTTCCGACAACCCGGCATTCCACATAGCCGAGAGAGTCAGAAATAATCGGACACCCAGTTTCGCCGAGATAAAATTCCACATCTTCAAATTTGTTGCCCACTCGGCGCTGTGGCTTGAAAAACTTCTGCGCGAGTTCTTTCTGCCCGGCTTCTAGGAAGCTCAACGCAAACACACCACTCTTGCGGATCATCTGGTTCGAGCCAGAATCACTTTTGACGCAATTCACCACTAAAGGGGGCTTAAACGAACCTTGCATCACCCAACTTGCGGTAAACCCATTCACTTCGTCTCCATCTTTCACGCCACAGACATAGAGTCCATGTGGAATTTTCAGGAGCATTGCTTTTTTCGCTTGTTCGTCGAGCATTCAATCACCGTTGATTTCATCGATCGATAAGCTTAGCAAGGAACGCATAACAAAACCGACCCTCCTAGTAAAAGAAGGGTCGGCTGCAAACTGTGGGCAAAAATTCAGTCTACTTAGCCAAGAAACCTTTCACTTGTTGTAAAGCATACGGAAGAATCCGCGTTACTGCCCAACCGCCAGCCAAGATAATCGGAAATAACACGATCAGGATGCGAAGGTCCATAGTATTGCTCTCGCGTAATCAAATGTTTCAATATTGTTATATGTAAATTTTTAGCGCATTTAGTCCAGCTTTCAAAGCAGTTCTCTCAGGTAATTTACATTTGTTCATAAAAACCGAGATCTGTGCCTCGATTTGCGTGAACATAGGCGAGTTTTTCGTACTTCTGAGCATGTTCGATTAGGTGTTCGACTTCTTGATCGCTCAGCTCGCGAATCGGTTTTCCGGGCACGCCTACTACAAGCGATCGTGGAGGGATATCCTTTGTCACAACTGATCCCGCGCCGATGATACTTCCTGCTCCGACTCGGACTCCATCCAGTACGATCGCGCCAATGCCGATCAAACAGCCTCGCTCAATGTGGGCACTGTGAATTACTGCCCGATGTCCAACAGTGACAAACTCTTCTAAAAGGGTGATCTGACCGGGATCACCATGCAAAATCGCGCCATCTTGAATATTTGTACTCGCGCCCAAGCTGATCCGCTCGATATCCGCACGCACAACTGCGTTATACCAAATGCTTACGCCTGTAGCGATTTCGACATTGCCCAAGACTGTCGCATTGGGAGCCACAAACGCAGCAAGCGACAGATCAGGGGGATTCCAGAAATTTGGGGTAAAAAGAAATGACATTTCCAGCGAATTCACGGTGATAATGATTCTATAAACGTGCAAACAACGTGCAATCAACGCCAGTTATAATAATTTCACGATCGCGCCTCGCAAATACGAAATGATTTGAGTGCCCGTACTTCATGATTAATCCCAGTTTTCAATATCCAATTTTCGGCCCTGAAATTCAGTGTCCCCACTGCCGCCAAACGATTCCGGCTCTGACACTGACTGATACCTACCTGTGTCCGCGACATGGCGCATTTGAAGCAAATCCGAAGACGGGTGAGTTAATCCATTTGCAGTCCGGGCGGCATTGGCGACTTTGGAACGAAGAATGGTATCGCCAGCATACGCATCCCGATGGCATCCGGTTTGAGATTCACGAAGCGCTCGATCGACTCTATACGCAGGGCTATCGCGCGACTCGCGTGATTATTGCTCAGCGATACAAAGAATTGATTAGCACCTATCTAGAACGCAGTACACCTTGGCGGGGACAAGCTGATTCGCCAAAACCTCGACTCTATGGGCTTCCAGTCGAATTTAGTCCTGATCCAAAAGATGATCCCTGTTGGGACGTGATTAACTTTGATTTGGAAAAAGAACCTGGCGCACCTGTCCGGTATCCTTATTTCCGCCTGTTTGAATAACACTTTGTCTCATGAGTAACATCATGAGTAACACTTTGTCTCATGCATCACGTTTCGATTAGAACGGCTGACATTTTTCGCGCGATCGCGTTTTATGAGCAGCTTGGGTTCACTGTTGCTGAACGGTTCCAGACCGGCTTCACGTTGGCGTGTTGGATGGAAGGTTTGGGTGGACGGATTGAGCTACTGCAAATTCCAGAGCCGAAACCTGCGCCTGATGCGTTTCATGACGAGCATTACACGGGATATTATCATCTGTCATTTGAAGTGACTGAACTGGCAGATGATCTGCCGCAGTGGATTGAGGCGTTAACAGAAAAATTAGCCGCGCAAGATCAAGCATTGAATGTGCTCTTGGAGCCGACTCAGCAAATGATTGGTGATCGCGTTTACGAAGTGGCATTTATTTCTGATGCGGATGGACTCGCGATCGAATTTTTGCATCGCCTCAAGTGAAGTAGAGTACGATCACGGCACTCGATGGCTGTGATGTTTCATGCGTGCTGAACCTTTTCTTGATAATTGGGCGTATCTCAAAGTTGAATTAAATTGGCTAGAACGATTGCTTTTAACCGCAGTCGCACGACAACGCAAAGACACAAAAACGATTGAGCGCATCTCGCAGACAAAAGCAGATCGCGTTACGAGCCACTGGTGGAAAGGGGTTGTGAATTTTGAGGAAGTCATCGCTTCTGACTCTCCAGCCGACCGACGCAAATCTGCACCCACTGCAAGCTATCAACAACAATTAGACGCAAGAATTCAAGCGAGTTGGCAAAAAGGGATCGGGTTAGCTTTACCGATATTGTGCGATCGCTTAGAACTCAATCCGTTTGAAAAGAATGCGATTTTGATTGCACTTGCCCCAGAAGTGCATCGTCGATATGCGCAAATGTATGGGTATTTGCAAACGGGAGAAGAGACTCCCGAACGACCAACGATCGATTTAGTGTTGCGCCTGCTTTGTCGAACGGATGCCGAGTGGCGAATTGCGCGATCGAGCTTTCTCAGTTCCAGTCGGCTGATCCAATCAGGATTGATGACGGTCGAAGAACCCGATCAACTTTTTTTAATGCGATCTCTGAAGCTCTCAGAAGCGTGCGTCAATTACTTGCTGTCAGACGCAGCAGATTTTATGGAATTAGAAGAGTTATTAGAGCCTCAAGTCTCTGATGTCTTTGCGCGATCCGTGCCTCGCACGCCGATCGATTTAGTGCTTCCCGATCCAGTTTTAGAACAGTTGCAGCAAATCTGTAATCAAATTCAGTTCACGCCGCAGTTAAAGGCTTGGGGATTTCGACAATTGCCGGGTGTCAATGCTTTATTCATTGGTGCACCTGGAACGGGTAAAACGCTCTCGGTACAGTGGATCGCTCAGCAATTAGAAATGCCACTCACTGAAATTGATTTAGCGATCGTGGATCACCCTGCTGCGCTGATTGAGGATTTAATCGCTGAACCACCGATGGTGTTATTAATTAAATCGGCTGAGCGTTGGCTGAAGCGATCTGCTCCAATCGAGAAAGTAATTGAATTAATCAATTCTCGTCGAACTTTTACCTGCTTTAGTGTCAGGCATCGAATTGCAATGCCAATTGCATTGCGATCGCGCTTTCAATTCACGATCGAATTGCCGAAACCTGATGCGATGGCTCGTGTGCAATTGTGGAAACAGGCATTTCCGGCAGAAACGCCGCTGTCAGAATTCGATTGGCAAACTTTAGCAAAGCAGCATCGTTTGACGGGCGGAGAGATTCAAGCCATCGCCAAAGCTGCTGCAATTCAAGCGTTATCACAGGAGGCTTCGGAGATAACGCTTGATCATATTCTTCAGGTCTTGCGTTAGAGCGGTGTTTGAGTCGGAATCCCGATCGCTCTTGGAAATTCTCTCGGAGTTGGCTCGGTTTTGCGAATATATAAACAATGTCGAACGCCTTGAGTCAAAGGTGTTTCAAAGCGATCACACTCTTCCACTGCTCCACCCAATTGCTGCACCGCCTGATCGAGCGCGATCGCTTCTTCTTCTGTCCATTGACCTCGATAAAGCACTGCCAAGCCACCGACTTTCAACAGAGGCAACGCATATTCTGCACAGACAGGAGCGGCTGCCACTGCGCGAATCGTTGCGAGTTGGTAAGCTTCCCGATGTCCAGCAGATTGTCCAATTTGTTCAACGCGATCGCTGAGCAATCGCACATTGGTTAATCCTAAGGAGCGACTCGCATCCTGGAGAAAATTGATCTTTTTGCGGGTGGAATCGAGCAAGGTAACATTCCAACTCGGACGAGCGATCGCCATCGGAATGCCTGGAAATCCGGCTCCTGTACCAATATCGATCGCGCTTAACCGCGATTGAGTCACTTTCGGAAAAACACCTCTTAGCGAATCCCAAAGATGCTTTTCCCAAAAGTCAGACGGCTCTGTGATTCGAGTCAGGTTCTGTTGTTGATTGCCCTGAAGAATTAATTCATAAAAGGCTTGGAACTGCGATCGCTCCTGCTCACTCGGACACCAATTCAGAGTCGATTGCCACAGTTCATCAAACTCGGGCAGCGTTGCAACTAACATCCCACCCGCTCCAATTTCTGATCAACGAGATCCTGCGGCGAAACTTCTTTCAGTTCCCCGTGCTTCAACGTCCAACAGCGATCGGCAATTTCTAACATATCGCCAGCATCATGCGAAACCACAAGCAAACTCCAATGCGTTTTGAGCTTTGCTAATAATCGCACCAACTGTCGCCGAATCGACCAATCGAGTCCCGCAGTCGGTTCGTCGAGTAACAAAATACTCGGCTGACGAATCAGTTGTACCGCCAAGGCAAGCCTGCGCTGTTGTCCACCGCTCAACGCATGAGGAGCCGTCGAAAGGGGAAGATGATCTAAACTGACTTCTTGCAGAGCTTCGTGAATGCGATCGGAACTCAATTCCGGATGTCCCAACCGCAATTCTTCTAAAATCGTGCCGCCGCAAAAATGGCGCTCTGGAAACTGAAACACCAGTCCACAGAGTTGTTGCATATTCAAAAAATTTAATTCTTGTTCTCGCCAGACAATTTCTCCGCTCGTATGCTCTGCCAATCCTGCCAAAATCTCTAGCAGCGTACTTTTTCCAGAACCGCTTGGACCAACAATCAAACTGCATTGCTGAGGCGCAACTTCTAGATTGATCGATTTCAAAATCGGTTCGGGAGTAGCCGTCGGATGATAAGACAAGTCGCGCAGATAAAGCATGAATTCAGACAGTTAAGGGGCAAGGCTCTCCGCATAGTTTACCCAAGTTCAGGGTTTTCCGGATGGCTGTCTCTATTGTGGCAAATCAGTGAAAGGACAAGCGCCTAAACTACGCAGTTGTGGAATGCTACCTGTGGAACTTGCGATCGCATAAGATCGTCAGTTAAAGCTCTGATTGCATCGAGAAATCAAACATATGGTTATGGTGAAGTGGGTATCGAGTCGGCTGGCTCAAAGTCTAAGTGCAGCAGCATTAATGATGGGAATGTTAGCGAGTCCGTCGCTCGCGAAAGATCCGTTTAGAACAACCAATCCCCGCGCCATTAGCACGCAAACAGAATCGGCGTTTCGGGCAATGTTTGAGAAAGGCAATTACACCGAAGCACAGAAAATTCTCAGTCAGGCAGATGCAAATGAGCCGCTTGCTTTCGCAATGAAAGCGATGATTGCGTACATGAATTTTCAAGGCGAATCGAATGCGGGACGTAAACAAGCTTTGCTCAGTGAATTTCAGGCAAATGCAGATCAAACTCGCACCGTTGCACAGGCATTACTGAAATCTGACCCGCTGCGAGGCAATCTCTACATGGCAGCAGGCACAATTCTAGATGGCGGTTATATTGCTGCAACAGAAGGCACAGTCAACGGTGTTCCGAGAATTCTGGGTAGTCTTCAGCAGGCATTTGGGTATTTAGACGCAGCAGAACGCATTGATGCCAAAGATCCTGAGTTAAATCTGGTCAAAGGCATGATCGATTTGGCACTAGCAACGAATTTGAGTTTGCCGTTATCCAGTCCAAAAGATGCGATCGCGCGACTCGAACAAACTGCCCAACCGCGCTATGTTGCCGATCGCGGTTTAGCAGTGGGATATCGAGATCTCAAGCAGTTTGATAAGGCAATGCAGGCGATCGATCGTGCGATCGCAGCGGCTCCGGATAATCCTGAATTGAGCTATCTGAAAGCGCAAATTTTTGTGCGGCAGGAGCGCTTAAATGAAAGCGTGCCTTTATTCCAGAAAGCCTTGAATAAAAAGGCTCAGCTTCCGCCAGCCACGGCAAACCAGATTCAGCGAGAATTCAACCGAGTTCAACAACGCCTGAGCGGACGCTAGAATGAATTTTGGCATTCAGGCAGTTCAACTTTTACCCTGCCTGAATTCTGAATCTTTTATGCGTGTTGAGTTTCGAGAATTTGATCCGTTTAACGTCTGGATCTGGATTGAGTTTAATACTGTGCCTTCTGAAATGGAGAAGCAGTATGTAGAAGAGACGTTTAGTTCCTGGTTTTTCCTCGGAAAACTGGGCGGTTTTAATGCGGAAAATCTGCAAGTCCAAGATGTCGGGCTAGAAGTCAGCTATATGCCCTACGACGAAAGTACTGCAGATAACAGCATGATGGCAGTCATGCACAATATGAGCGATTTTGAGTATGAGGGCAATTGGGGACGCTGCTGGTTTGATCTCGGAACCAGTGATGCGATCGCAATCGATGTCTTGATTAATTCCCTCCGCCAACTGAGTAAGGATTTCGTCACTCTCGATCGGGTGATTGTCGGTGGAGAAAATGAAGACTGGCGCGTTCCGGGCAGTGGAGCCGGATTTGTCATGGAAGACAATCAGCGGAACTAATGCCTTGCTGAGTTAGAGCGATGAAGATACAAAGCAACAGAATCCTCTGTCAGCGAGTTTCGGCTCTGCTCAGTTCTCGGATTCTTGCGAACTTAGCCAGAGCCAATACCAATAGTCTAGGCAGTTGAAATATTCTGATTAAGAAAGCGGGCACCGGGAATCGAACCCGGATATCCTGCTTGGAAGGCAGGTGTTTTACCACTAAACTATGCCCGCGCGTTTCAGCGCTTAATTACAATAGCATCTCTTCTTAGCGATTTCAACAACAATCTTTCAAATTTCTTTTCAGATTTCAGACTTTTGTTGCTCAAGGAAGTGTACCTCTTACTCGACAGTATATTGCAATGCATTGAGTCTAGGCTTTCAATAGTATAAGAAATTTGAATTGTTCAAGATGGCGTTGGCTATCCTCCTTTTATCCAAAGGGATTGAGGGATTCGTCTAGGCTGTGAGCGACCTGCTTTGATCGTTTCACTGAGCCAAAAGCTCAGCTGCACGAAGACTCAATTCAGTAGAAACAGACACTTTGCTAATACTATAGACGAGGAAATTACAATCTTGTTATGATCCCAAGTAGTTAGATTCCTCACTTCATTGTGCTTCGCTGTCAACAGATTGGGGTTTCACATTATCAGGGTATGCCACTCTACCAGGGGCAAGCATTCACACCTAGGGCATACGCAAGGTTTTAATCAATTCACGTTCGCAGAGAAGACTCCTACCGTTTTAGATGAGGAGCAGTCTTGTGTGTGTATCGTACAGATTTGTGAGAGCGCTCAGTGTGATGTGTAGCCTGGAAACCATCCTTGAATTGACCTGCCCACGTAAGATATGCAAAGTTTGACTGTAGCCGATTCATCGACCCAAGTTTCATCCGGGTATCCGCTCTCCCAGCAGCAACAAGGACTCTGGTTTCTGTACCAACTTGCTCCTGAAAGCAGCGCTTACAACATTTATCAAACCGTTCGCATTCGAGGCGAGTTTGATTTCAATGCTTTGCAACAGGCTTGGCAGCAGCTTTTTGAGGCGCATCAAATTTTGCGATCGCGCTACCTTGACCTTAAAGGGCAACCCCGACGCATCATTGCTCCAGGCAGAATTCCTCTACGGTACATCCAGACTTCTGACTGGAGAGCGTCCACCTTAAAGTGCCAGATTTTAGCTGAAACTGCAAAACCCTTTCGACTCGAAACAGAACCTGCGATTCGAGTTAGCCTGTTTGAATGCAGCCCGCAAGAACAGATTCAAGTGATCACGATGCACCACATTGCAGGAGACATGTGGACATTTGATCTGTTGATTCAGGAATGGCAGCAGCTCTATCACGCAAAACCCTTGCAGAAGCAGCAGGTTTCTTATCCTGACTATGTTCAGTGGCAGACGGAACTGCTGAGAAGCGATCGTGCAAAAGACTTACTTAACTTCTGGCAACATCAACTTGCAGGCGATCGACCTCAACTCGATCTGCCGAGTAAGCCTCGTATTCTACAGACTGAGCAAAGCGGCATTCAGTCGTCTCCGATGCCTCAGCAACTCGTTCAAGCCCTAAAATCTCTGGCTCAGGCTCAAGGGTATAGCCTGTATCGAGTTGTATTGACTGCTTTTCTAGTGCTGCTTTATCGCTATACAGAGCTAACTGATTTAACGATCGGGACTGCGATGGCAGGACGTTGGGGCGAGGAGCAATTTCGAGAGATGATCGGGTACTTCTCAAATATGCTTCCTTTGAGAGTGCCCATACAAGGAGAACTATCATTTGACAGGCTTTTGCAGCAGGTACATCAACGTGTCACTGAGGTACAAGCTCATCAGGATATGCCGTTTCAAGAGCTAGTCAAACAGCAGCGGGGAGAGTTGTTCTCGGTGACGTTTACTTGGCAGAAGCATCGTTGGTTGAATCAACTCGGTGAGGGGCTGCACCTCGAACCGTATTTACTAGAGCATCAAGGTGGAGCAACCTTTGATCTCGATTTGCAAGTGGTCGAGGCAGGAGATCGCTTGAATGTTGTTTGGCAATACAATGCCAATCGGTTTGAGGACAGCACGATCGCGCGCATGGCGCAGCAGTTTGAGACATTGCTCGAAAGCATCATTCACAATCCCCAAGAGCGGATTTCTCACCTGGCAATCTTGCCCGTTCAGGAACAGCATCGGCTGCTTGTAGAGTGGAATGCAACCGCACAGTCTTTTCCATCAGGTTGTGTGCATGAATTCATCTCAGTTCAGGCTGCAAAGACACCGAATGCGATCGCCGTCGAATTTGCTCAAGAACAGCTTACTTATCAGGAACTCGAACAGCGATCGAATCAGCTTGCCCGTTACTTACAAGCAAAAGGCGTTCGGTCTGAAAGTTTAGTTGGCATTTGTATGCCGCGATCGATTGACTTTATTGTGGGGATTCTCGCCATTCTCAAAGCAGGCGGGGCGTTTGTTCCCCTTGATCCAACCTATCCGAAAGAGCGTTTAGCATTACTGATTTCAGATGCTCAAGTGACACTGCTCTTAACGCAGCAAAATTCAATGACTGAAATTGATTCGCCTGTCATTGATGTCGAGAGTACACAAGAAGAAATTCGATCGTTCAGTTCAGCAGCCATTCATAGCACTGTCAAGCCTAGCGATTTAGCTTATGTCATTTACACCTCAGGCTCAACCGGAAGACCGAAAGGCGTCATGATTGAGCATCAGAGTATGGTGAATCATCATTTTGCGGTGATCCAGGAATATGAGTTGCAAGCTAGCGATCGCGTTTTACAAGCTTCTGCGTTGAGTTTTGATATTGCGATCGAGGAAATCTTTCCCACCTTAATGTGCGGTGCAAGGTTAGTTCTAAGATCTCCTGATTGTCTGCTTTCTACGCAGCAGTTTTTGCAATTTATTAAAAGTTATCAAATTACAGTCCTCAATCTACCGACCGCACTTTGGCATCAAATTGTCTATGCGCTGGCAGAACTGAGGTTGCACTTAACGCCTACCGTTCGATTAGTCGTGGTCGGTGGAGAGAAAGCCTCGCGATCGACGTATATGACCTGGTTAGAAAAAGTTGGGCAGCATCCACGCTGGATCAATACCTATGGACCAACGGAAGCAACGGTGATTGCCACACTTTATGATCCGCTCCGTTCAGGATTTGATCAAGCGGAACTTTCGATCGGCAGTGCGATCGCCAATACTCAGACTTATGTTTTAGATGCGCAGATGCAGCCCGTTCCCATCGGAGTCACTGGAGAACTGTGGATTGGAGGAGTAGGCGTTGGGCGTGGCTATCTGCGTCGTCCTGAACAGACCAGAGAAAGATTCATCGAACATCAGTTTCCCGGACTGCCGAAAACTCGACTGTATCGAACAGGCGACTTAGTTCGATACCGCGAAGACGGCAAGCTTGAATATTTAGGCAGAAATGATGATCAGATCAAGATTCGAGGATTTCGGATTGAGCTAGGAGAAGTCGAATTTCAACTCATGCAACATCCTGCAATCACCACTGCGATCGTGCTTGCCCAAAATCAGCAACTCATCGCTTATGTGATTCCTCAAGCCTGTGTTGAACCTACGCAATTGCAGCAGTTCTTAAAGCAAAGACTTCCGAGCTACATGATTCCGAGTGCGTTTGTGGAATTAGAAACTTTTCCAATGACCCCAAACGGGAAAGTCGATCGCAAAGCACTGCTAAAAATTGCACCGTCAGTGCCGACCAGAGAGATTGCTCTACCAGAAACGCAACTAGAGCGTCAACTGGCTCAAATTTGGCAAGAGGCGTTGCAGGTTGAACCGATTGGATTAGATGATGACTTCTTTGATCTAGGCGGACATTCGCTCTTGATGCTGCGGTTGGCAGCAAAAATCGAGCAGGTTGTAGGCAAATCCGTATCAATGTCACTGCTCTATCAAACACCGACGATTCGACAATTAGCAACCGCGATCGCAGGTGAACCTCCTGATTTGTCAACCGATTTGATTCGATTTCAGGCAGGAGAACCCGAGCGATCGCCGTTATTTTGTATTCCAGGAGCACTGGGAACCTTTCGAGTATGTGAGGGCTTACGGGCACATCTCGATCCGCGCGTGCCCATTTATGGCATTCAAGAAATAGCCATGACTCGAAAAACAACACTCGAACAGATGGCAAGCCATGCGATTCGAGAAATGCAGACATTACAACCCGAAGGTCCCTATTACCTTTTGGGCTACTCGATGGGCGCGATCGTCGCCTATGAAATTGCTCAACAGCTTCATGCTCAAGGACAATCGGTTGCCCTACTTGGCTTGATTGGACCTGGAAATTTAGTGACGCTGCCCAAGTGGTTGTCTGTGCTCCACAACTTTCCCCAATTGCAGTTGCTGCTTGAACTCCTGACACGCTGGAATGCTTATGGGATAGAGATACGATCGCTAAATTTTGTCGATCGAGCTTGGCTTTTCTTCAAAAAAGCGAGTTGGAGCATCAAATTAGTCTTGAGAAGAATGCTGTTTGGGATACTGGAAACGGTGACACAAAGCATTGACCCGCGCTATCCCCAGTACGATCGCATCGCTCAGCGCTACCGTCCCCGCCCCAGTGCATTTCCCGTGCAATTATTTCTGTCGGAAGATGAGCTTGATCCGCCCGATCGCTGGGTCAGTTGGCGAATGCTGGCAGAAGACAAATTAACGGTACATATTTTGCCGGGAGATCATGTCACCTGTATCGACAGATCTGCGATCGCGCAACTCGTCAAAAAAATTGCTCATCTGCTGCCGCCCCCAAAAGCTGTATGATCCAATTTGCCTGCTCTCCGGTACAATGGAATATTTGTGCGGAAACAGTTGAAAACTGAGAACAAATTATTATGGCGAAGCGGATTCAGCTCGTCCTGACGCAGGACGTAAGCAAATTAGGACGGATGGGAGACTTAGTCGAAGTCGCGCCGGGATATGCAAGAAACTATCTCGTACCCCAAGGAAAAGCAACGAACGTCAACCCTGGAATTCTCAAGCAGGTCGCACGTCGTCGTGAGTTGGAAGAACAACGTTTGGCTGAATTGAAACAGCAAGCGCTCAAAATCTCGGCAGCGATCGAAGCTGCTGGCGGATTTGATATTGCGAAACAAGTCGGTGAAAACGATGCGATCTTCGGAACCGTAACGAACCAAGATGTCGCAGATGCAATCCAAGCAAAGACCAATCAAGAGGTCGATCGCCGCACGATTACACTGCCGGAAATTCACAAGATTGGAGAATACACCGCTCACGTGAAATTGCACCCCGACGTGACTTCTGCAGTCGTGATTCGAGTTGTTGCAAGCTAGTACTTAAATACTAAAAACTTGCTAAGATTAGAAATGCCTGTATATTGGGGGGTTGAATCCGCAGTTTTTGATTGGATTCAACCCCTCAATACATTCGCGCTCCTTCTACCCGCCCCCGCATCATGGTTCAAGAGTTTAGTTTTCAACCTGCAAACGATCGGATTCCGCCCCAAAATTTAGAAGCTGAAGAGTCAATTTTAGGCGGAATTTTGCTTGATCCTGAAGCGATTACGCGCGTGCTGGATATTCTGAAAACCGAGATGTTTTACAGTAGTGCGCATCAGGAGATTTATCGAGCATGTGTCGCACTGCATCAGCAGGGATCGCCGACCGATTTGATGAGTGTGACGACTTGGTTAATCGATCGAGAATTTTTAGACAAAGTGGGCGGGCAGTCAAAACTGGTGCAACTCGTCGATCGCACCGTGAGTGCCGTCAATATCGATCAATATGCACAGTTAGTGATTGATAAATATTTGCGGCGGAGACTGATCAGTGCTGGACATCAGATTTCACATTTAGGGCATGAAACCTCGAAAGAGTTAGAAAAAATTCTCGATGAAGCTGAACAAAAGGTGTTTAGCATTACCCAAGTCAGACCGAATCAAGGGTTAGTTCCGACTTCGGATATTTTGACAAAGACATTCTCAGAAATTGAAGAACGATCGGCAGGCATGGCGTTACCAGGACTCGCTTCTGGTTTCTATGATCTTGATGGCAAAACTCAAGGCTTTCAGCGATCGGATTTGATCATCGTTGCAGGTCGCCCGTCAATGGGAAAATGCCTTGCTCACGACGCAGAATTAGTGTTAGCAGATGGCTCTATCTCAACGATCGCAGAAATCTATCAAAATTGCCAAGCCCAATTACTCACCCTCAATGACAATTGGAAGTTTTCGATCACTGAACCTTCTGCCTTTGTCGATGACGGAATTAAGCCTGTTTTCCGAGTCACAACTCGCTTAGGTAGAACCGTCGAAACAACGCTAAGTCACCCCTATTTGACTTTAGATGGATGGTTGCCTTTAGCTCATGTGAAAGTGGGCGATCGTATAGCAGTTCCACGCATCCTTGACGTTTTTGGGACACAAACCCTTCGAGCTTGTGAAATTAAGCTGTTGGGCTACTTAATTGGAGATGGGTGTCTGACGAAAGGTTCGCCAGAGTTTACCAACATCAATCCATTGATTCAAGCTGATTTCGTTGAAGCGGTATCTGAATTTGGTGATTTACGCGTTCAGAAAACCGATTCTAATGGCACACGAACCCCGTCTTTCCGAATTGCTTCAGCATCGGGTGGCGGTCATGGAAGTAACGCACTCACGAGCTGGCTGAGAACACTGAATCTTTACGGCAAATCCGCGCACGAAAAAACGATCCCAGAGCCAATTTTCCAATTAACGCGGTCGCACATTGCACTTTTCCTGAATCGGCTTTTTGCAACAGACGGTTGGGCAAGTGTTTTGGCAAGTGGACAGTCTCAACTCGGCTACGCAACAGTTAGCGAGAAATTAGCTCGCCAGATTCAACACTTACTGCTGCGATTTGGCATTATTGCAAGACTGAAATTGAGAAGGGTGAAATATCAGGGCGAGCGGCGGTTAGCTTGGCAACTTGATATTACCGATGCTCGATCGATTCAAACATTCATCACAGAGATCGGCATTTTTGGCAAAGAAGCGGCATTACTTCAGGTTGAAGCTGCGATCGCGGTTCGGAAATACCAAACAAATCGTGACTTAATTCCGATCGAAGTTTGGCAACAGCTTGAAGTCGCGCGGCAGGGCGAACCTTGGAGCCAGCTTGCACAACGGGCAGGAATTGCAGGATCTTCCAATATTCATGTTGGAAAACGCGCCCCGACGCGCGATCGCCTCATGACTTTAGCGACTGCGCTTCAGCATCCTCAACTTCAAGAACTTGCCGACAGTGATGTTTATTGGGATGAGATTGTCTCAATTGAATCAGTTGGCGAAAAGCAAGTCTACGATTTGACGATTCCAACAACCCATAACTTTGTCGCAAATGACATCTGTGTGCATAACACTGCCTTTTGTCTCGGTTTAGGGCGGAATATTGCGGCTCAATACAAGCTTCCTGTCGCTGTCTTTAGCTTAGAAATGTCGAAAGAGCAGATCGTGCAGCGCTTACTCGCAAGTGAGGCAAGAATTGAGAGTGGAAGATTGAGATCGGGAAGAATTGCTCAACACGATTGGGAGCCTTTGAGCAATGCGATCGGGCAACTTTCCAATTTAAGAATTTTCATTGACGATACCCCCAATATCAGCGTTGTCGAAATGCGATCGCGCGCTCGTAAACTGCAAGCTGAGCAAGGCGGCGCACTCGGAATGATTCTCATTGACTACCTGCAACTGATGGAAGGGAATGGCAGTGAAAATCGCGTTCAAGAACTGTCTCGAATTACGCGCGCCTTAAAAGGTCTTGCTCGTGAGTTGAACGTGCCCGTCATTGCGCTCTCGCAATTAAGTAGAAGTGTAGAAGCGCGCGCTGATAAACGCCCAATGATGTCAGATCTACGCGAAAGTGGTTCGATCGAGCAAGATGCCGACCTTGTGATGATGCTCTATCGCGACGAATATTACAACCCAGACACTCCCGATCGCGGCATTGCAGAAGTGCTGATTACTAAACATCGCAACGGACCCACTGGAACGATCAAGTTGCTCTTTGAGCCACAATTTACTAAGTTCTTGAATCTTGCGGTCTCGAATCGATCGACCTACGAATAAAACCCGCCAACTTACTGATTCAAATCCGTGAGAATCCAGTAAGATAAGTGACAGATTCGGAATCGCTATCACGCCTACCAATGGTTGAGTCAAGACTGATTACTGGTCAGCTTGTGGAACTCCCCAAGTATCGAGTTCGAGAAAGCATTAAAGCAAAACACGTCAGCCTAAAAATGACGGTGCAGGGCGGCTTAGAAGTCATCATTCCTCGCGGATTTGACCAAAGCCGTATCCCGGAAATTTTGCATACCAAACAAAGTTGGATCGAGCGCACGATTGGGCGGCTCGAAGCCCAACGGCAGCAATTGTCGATCGACCCCTGCCCGCCTTTGCCAGAGCAAATGATCCTCAGAGCGATCGACCAAACTTGGGAGATTGACTATCAGCCAACTGGCTTCTCGCGGGTCACTCTGACTGAAAAGGGCAAATCCCGCCTGATCTTGCGCGGCAGTACTCACAACGAAGACCTCTGCAAAGCACTACTCCAACAGTGGCTCGCCCATAAAGCGTATCAGAGGCTCGTGCCCTGGCTCTGGTCAGTCAGCCAAGAGCTAGAACTTCCGTTTCACAAAGCCTCGATTCGCGGACAAAAAACTCTTTGGGCAAGCTGCTCGCAACAATACAACATCAGCTTGAACTACAAACTATTATTTTTGCCCCCGGCACTTGTGCGATATGTCTTTGTGCATGAGCTATGTCACACCATCCATCTCAATCACTCGCCGCGATTCTGGGCACTTGTACAGGAAAAAGATCCCACCTATAAAGCGATCGACCAAGAACTCCGACGCTCGAGTCACTATGTCCCCGGATGGTTAGAACCGAGTGGAATCAAGGAATAAGTCGCTCTTTTGATAGGGGATGAAACCGACTCGAACTTTATACGATGCGGAGGTTCTTCATCCCCGTCATCGAACATGACCGAACCCACTGAACGTCTGCCCAGTCCAACGAACGACACCCCTCCAAAGAAACAGAAGATTGTCAATCCCGATGATCTCGTTTACCGAGGTGGCACAGATGCCGATCCCAGAGAACTCGTTGAAAACCCCGCTGTCACGCCGGAAATGTTGAATGAACCCGGCGATCTTAGAGATGATTTGCTGGAAGAAGATTAACGCAACCATGACTTTAGACCTAGGTTTTGACGAAAAGTGATCTCTATCACAGGAAGGATGAATCAAGCTTCATGATAAATTTACAGTTGGCTTCAGCCCGTAACTTTGCCGTGCTAGTTCATTTTCGTGACGATTGCGCATTCATGCTAAGTAGAGATGTTCGCTCGTCTCCGCTTGGCAATATTGTTCCACGATCAACACTTTGAACTTCTGAATGCGCTGGCTCCTCAGATTGCTTGTTGTCTTATCTGGCGTGTAATGAAAGTAGCCCTAGTTCATGACTATCTAACGCAAAAAGGTGGTGCAGAGCGGGTCTTTGAGATGCTGTGCAAGCGCTATCCGGATGCAGATATCTTTACATCGCTATATGAGCCGGAAGCGTCGATCGACTTTGGCGATCGCGAAGTTTTCACCACCTATTTGCAAAAAATCCCCCAAGCCTCTCGCTACTTCAAACTGCTTGCCCCCCTTTATTACTCTGCATTTCGAGCACTCGATCTGCGCGAATATGACTTAATTATCAGCAGCACAACCAGCTTTGCAAAAGGTGTCAGAAAGCGCCCCGATGCAAAGCACATTTGTTTTTGTCATAACATCACGCGATTTCTCTGGGACACGAAGACCTATCTGCGCGAATACACCGCTTATCGCCGCTTTATGCCCGTCATTGAACAAATCTTTCGGGCAATGCGCAAGACCGACTTGACCTATGCACAAGAGCCGGATGTTTACATTGCCAACTCTCGAACTGTGGCACAGCGCATCGAGCAAATCTATCAGAAGCCAGCGCAAGTGATCAATTGCCCGATCGATACACAAAAGTTTGCGTTTTCTAGTCAGAAAGAAGACTTTTACCTCGCTTCGGCACGATTAGTCAGCTACAAACGCCTAGATGTTGTCGTTGAAGCTTTTAACTGGTTGGGGTGGAATTTATTGATTACGGGAGATGGACCTGAACGCGATACGCTAGAAGCACGTGCAATGCAGAATGTTCAATTTTTGGGGCATGTCAGTGATGCAGAACGCAGGCGGCTTTTATCTAAATCTCGATCGGTGATTGTCATGGCATTGGAAGACTACGGACTCGTTCCCGTCGAAGCCAATGCGAGTGGAACTCCCGTCATTGCTTACGGGGAAGGCGGTGTGCTCGATACCCAAATCCCTGGGATCACCGGAGTCTTTTTCAATTCACAGACTCCTCACGCGTTGCATCGAGCGCTTTTGCAAGCTCGATCGATGGAATGGAACTATCAAACGATTCGAGACCATGCTGTGAGTCGGTTCTCAGAAGATGTTTTCTTTCAATCGGTCGATCAACTCATCTTAGACGTCTGTGGCACTGGGTAAGTCGGATCTGAGCGGTTTTTCTAGAGTTTGGAGTTTCCTGAGTTTTTGAATTTAATGGAGTACCGTAATCGTGGCGCAAAGCAATATCACCCTCTTCAATGCTTCTCCGCACGCTCAAGAACCTGATCCGGGGTATGGACAGCTGTTTGGCGTACTGCTCCGGCGAAAACTTTGGTTTCTCGGTGCATTAGCTGGAACTTTAGCATTGGCAGCAGGCGTGACTGCCGTCTTACCGCCGACGTACCGCAGCACGATGCAATTGATGGTGGAGTCGAACTATCGCGAGCGGCGATCGCCTAATGATACTCGTCCTTCTTTTGCAGATCCCAATGTAGAAACCGATGCCGCAACTCAAGTGAACTTGATGCGGAGCGGTCAACTTTTACAGCGCGCAGTCGATCAGTTGAAACCTCGGTACAGCGATATTGATGTCGATCGGTTACGAAAACGTCTCAACATTGCCCAAGTTCAGGAACTACGCGGAAATGAGCGTGTGACGACAAATTTGGTCGAAGTCACTTACATCGACCACGATCGCATTAAGACGCGCGAAGTTCTCAAAGCTTTAGAGAAGGTTTATCAAGACTACAACCTTGAACAGCAGCGCAATCGATTGACCAAGGGGTTGTCTTTCATCGATCGCCAGATTCCAGAGGTTCAAGCCAAAGTCAACCAAGCAGAGTCAAATCTCGAACGATTCCGCAGCACCTCGAATTTAGTTGATCCCGAAGTGCAAGCAAAGTCGCTCGTTGATTCGTTGAAAGAACTCCAGCAAAATCAGCAAGAAAATCGAGGTCTGCTTGCGAGTTCACGGGCGAAATTTATTGCATTACAGCAGCAGTTACAGCGATCGCCCGGACAAGCAACCGTTGCTGCCCGACTGAGTCAATCGAAGCAGTATCAAGCACTTCTGGCTGAGATTCAGAAGACTGAAGTGGAATTAGCTCAGATGCAAACCAAGTTTACTAGCAATACTCCACAAGTACAGCAACTTGCCGAACAGCGACAGCGACAAGTGTCTTTGCTGCAACAAGAAGCCCAACGAATTTTAGGTTCAGAAGCAGGTGCAGCATCGAGTGAAAGCCTGTTTGCAACCGGGCAGTTAGGCGAGAACGATTTGAAGTTTGCCAGTGACTTAACCGATGCCCAGGTTGAATTCTTTGGCGCCCGAGCGCGCGATCAAGAACTGGCGCGAACCGAGCAGCAGCTTCGAGGACAGCTTCAGCGATTCCCATCCTTGCTTGCTGAATACAATCGCTTGCAGCCGCTTGTGACCTTGAATCGCGACACCTTGGATGAATTACAAAAAGCGCGCCAGGACTTGAGCTTGGAGATCGCGCGAGGTGGTTTTGATTGGCAAATGGTTGAACAGCCGAAGTTGGGCAGGCAAGTCGGTCCAAGCTGGATGAGAAATCTATTGATTGGCGCGGCGGGGGGCTTGATGCTCGGCTGTGTCGCAGCCTTCTTACGCGAGTCAGCTGATAAGTCGATTCGGACTTCTGAGGATCTCACCAAAGAAGCTTCGATTCCATTAATTGGCATGGTTCCAGAGCTACCTATGTCTGAACTGATGCCGACGACCCCCAATTTTGCCTTTAGTCGCAATGCGTTTGAAGAGAATTCTTCAATGCTGCAAGTTCTGCATTGGGCACCGTTTCGAGAATCATTAGATTTAATTTACAAGAATCTGCAATTGATGACTGATGGCGATCCGCTCAAGTCTTTGGTGGTCACTTCAGCGTTAGCGGGTGAAGGAAAGTCAACGGTGGCATTGGGTTTAGCGATTAGTGCAGCACGTCTGCATCAGCGAGTATTGCTGATCGATGCAGATTTGCGTCGCCCCGGATTGCATAAACAGTTGCAGTTGCCGAACGATCATGGATTATCCACTTTATTGACAAGCGATCGCGCAATCACTCAAGGTGCGATTCAGCCTGCAAGTACTTATAGTGATTTGCCGATTTCAGTGCTCACGGCGGGATCATCGCCTTCAGATTCCGTCAAGTTACTGAGTTCTAAGCGGATGCGTGACTTAATGACTCTGTTTGAGCAACATTACGATTTAGTGATCTTAGATGCGCCGCCTGTTCTCGGCATTGTCGATGCACTCCTTGCCTCTTCTTGTAGTGACGGAGTACTGCTGGTCGGGCGCATGGGGCATGTTCAGAAATCTGAAATTGCACAAGCTGTCGGAATGTTAAATCGTCTCAATCTTGTGGGAGTCGTCGCAAATTGTGCAGAAAGTGGCAATAGTTACTATTATCGATCGAGCACAGCTTCAGTCTAATGAGACGTAAAAAACTAAGAACATTGAGTATTTTTTGAAGTGCTCAATGTTCTTTTTTTAATCTTGATTTTGTGACAGTCCAATTGGAATATGCCTTTGGTCATAGCCCGAAATCATCTAATTTGTTCTGAATAAATGGCATTCAGAGCAATCAATAAATACAGAGATAAAAATGTAATTAATGCATCAATTCATCTCTGAGAAGCCAATCGGAAAAAGCATTTTAGTCAATTCAGGTATAGAAAATCACTAATAAGCTGATAGAGCAAATTCAAAAGTTGCTGAGAGAAATCTGCATAAATAAGATGAATTTAGACTGGTAATTTTTAGGAATCAGAAAACATAATGAATCATCCCTAAAGTAGATAAAACTCTCCCAAAACCTACTAAGATATAATGTGATTAATTATCTGAGTAGTAGAGGAAATGGCAGAGAAATTCTGAACGTTTCTGAGAGATTAATCGAATTGATACTAGATTGGCTTTCAAAGATTTGATCTGCATATCGCGAGTTTACCGGATGGCTCATGACAACTTTTGATCCGCTATTTTTGCAAGAAACGCAAAGCTCGACTTGGGAAAAGTCAGAGCTAGAAACCCTGCGGTGTTCTCTGTACTGGCGGCAACAGCAACTTTTAGTCTTGCAGCCTCCTGTATCAAAAGCTGGACAGAGCAGCGATCGCACTCAGCGCGCTTCCTCAATTCGCCCACTTCGTGATCCAAACTGGCTTTCAGAATGCCTCAAGCGATCGACCGTACAACTTGTGCGAGCTGATCTCGACCTGGGAGAGCCTGCTCTTAAATCTTGGGCAGAAGCCTGTGAATCTTCTGGCAAAGCCCTGTATTTGCGACTTCCGAGTGCTGCGTATCTTCCCCACAAACACAGAGGCTGGCGTTGGGGTTGTAAGCGCGTTGCAGATTGGATATTAGCAGGAGTGGGTCTGATAGTGCTCAGTCCGATCTTGCTTGTCATTGCACTCTTGATCGCGCTAACCTCTCCCGGCTCGATTTTCTTTAGCCAGTGGCGAGTCGGAAAGCGAGGCAAGTTATTTCGAGTGCTGAAATTTCGCACCATGACGATAAATGCAGATCAGCAGCACCATCGAGTCATGGCGGATCAATCGATTCACTGTCTGCACAAGCGAGAAGACGATCCGAGAATTACCGCGATCGGGAAATGGCTGAGACGCTATAGCCTTGATGAGTTACCTCAGTTGATCAATGTACTCCGGGGTGAGATGAGTTTAGTTGGACCAAGACCTTGGGCGCTTTATGATGCAGTGCGGCTCAGTGCTGATATGCAATTGCGTTTGAATGCTCTCCCTGGAATGACTGGAGCTTGGCAAGTGAGTGGGCGATCGACTCAATTAGATCTAGAAACCGTGAGCCAACAGGACTTAGACTATCTGCACAATTGGTCATTTCGCGGTGATGTTCAAATCTTATTGCGGACACTTCCGAAGGTATTGTCTGGATTCGGAGCTTTTTAGAGGCTGTTGGCACTGTATCGCAAGTTTTCTGACCCATGTTAGATCTTTTATGAGGCTTATCCTGAATGCCTTGGGTTCCGCATTATCTCAGACGAGGCGCAAGACAATGGTTTGGGGCGACTCGGTTTTGGCAAGAAAATGAGTTTTTTATCCGAGAATTTCGTCACTTTCCCAACATCGCGATCGCTGCTATTTTGTTTGCACTTGGTTCAGCCGCGTTTGAGGGATTTGGATTTGGGTTTCTCCTCGCATTTTTGCAAAGCCTAGTTAGTCCAACGCTCGAACCGTTTCAAACCGGGATGCATTGGTTCGATGTTTGGATTTTGGGCATCGATCGCGATGCGACCGAACGGTTGCTGCGGGTTTCAGGTCTGATTTTATGTTCCGCTTGGATTCGGGCTGGATTTAATTATCTGACTCAGATTTACACAGAGCTAACGCAGCAAACTTTAGTCGATCGCTTACGCACGCAAATTTTCGAGCAGCTGCAGTCGTTGAGTCTGAGCTATTTCAATCGTGTTTCGTCCGGTGATTTGGTCAATACATTAACGAATGAGATTGGCAGACTCAATTTTGCATTTACGCTCATCGCTTTTATTATCACAAAAGGATTAACTTTAACCGTCTACGCCGTGTTGCTTTTTACGATCTCATGGCAGTTGACGCTGACATCACTCGTCTTATTTACACTCGTTGCCGTCTGTTTGTCGAATGTGAATGAGCGTGTCCGCAACAGTAGTGTTGATGTTTCGCGCGCGAATGCCCAATTTACTGCAACGGCACTGGAATTTATCACAGGTATTCGCACCGTACAAGCGTTTGCGACCCAAGAGTATGAGCGCGATCGCTTCTATGAAGCTAGCTCCAACATTGTTAAAGCGGGCATGAAAGCGATTCGCCAATTTGCGATCGTGCGTCCCCTCGCTGAAGGATTAGCAACGACCGTTTTGATCAGCATGATTGTTTTAGCAATCACGATTTTTGTGAAGCAGGGGAGTTTACAAACTGCCTCTTTACTGACTTTTTTGTTTATCTTGTTTCGGCTCGTTCCAGCCATATATGAGATGAATACGAGCCGAGTGCAACTATTGTCAGCGACGGGCGCGATTCGGAATGTGCGGGAACTGTTAGCGCGAGAAGATAAACCGTATTTGCAAGAGGGCGATCGCATTTTTACAGGGTTGCATCAGTCGATCGAGTTCTTCACGGTTGATTTCGGATATGACGCAAATCATATCGTCCTTCGAGATGTCTCCCTCTCGATTCCGAAGGGAAAAGTGACGGCGATCGTAGGTGGATCAGGCGCCGGAAAAACAACGCTCGTCGATTTGATTCCCAGGTTTTACGATCCGAGTGCTGGCTATGTCTTGTTTGATGGCAAAGATGCGCGATCGTTTACTGTGAAATCGTTGCGGCAGAAGATTGCGATCGTCAGTCAAGATACCTTTATTTTCAATACGACCGTTCGGGAGAACATTGCTTATGGGTTAACCAACATGACTGACGAACAGATTTGGCAGGCTGCGGTGCAGGCGAATGCACTGGCATTTATCTTAGAAATGCCGGAGAAATTTGAGACGATTTTGGGCGATCGCGGCGTGCGATTATCTGGAGGACAGCGGCAAAGATTAGCGATCGCGCGGGCATTGCTCCGTGATCCAGAAATTTTGATCTTAGATGAAGCAACCAGTGCATTAGATTCTGAATCAGAGCAATTGATTCAACAGTCTCTAGAGCAATTGTCGAAAGGCAGAACCGTAATTACGATCGCGCATCGGTTATCGACGATTATGCGCGCGGATCAAGTAGTGGTGATGGAGCAGGGGCGGTTAGTCGAGCAAGGTCGATATCAGGAGTTGCTAGAGCGACAAGGGCGGCTTTGGCACTATCACCAAATTCAGCATGAAATGCGATCGAGTGAAAAGGCGTAGGGAGTGGAGAGAAAACATCATTAGGTTGCAAAACGGATGCATTTGATTGTTCTTGAAAATCACACAACGACTCAACGCGGCGGGCAGGAATTAAATCTACTCGAAATCTGTCGAGGGCTATTCCAACGCGGGCATCGGATTACTTTGCTTTATCTCAAACCGGGTGATCTACTTCCGCAATATGCTTCATTTTGCGATCGCACCATTCCCATCTCTGCTTATGGTTTCGATTGGCGAAGCTTGAAGAGTATTCTGAAATTTCTTCCTAGCCTGATCCAACTTTGGCAAATTCCGAAGGCTAAAAATTCATTGATTTTTTGCAATGACTATCATTTTTCGTTATTTGCTTATGCTCTTTCTTCTTTTCGGCACATTCCTTATGTGTGCTATTTACAACTACCGCCGCTTAATCTCAATCATCAGCGAAAATTTGGATTGCGAGGCGTCGATCGTTTTATTGCAGTTTCAGAACAAACCAAGCAAGATTGGGTCAAGTTTGGCATCAAAAGCGATCTAATTCATGTGGTCTACAATGGTGTCGATCTGAATCGATTTCAACCTGCTGAAAATTATATTTCTATCCAACAAAAACTAGGTATCACCGACAACACTAAAATCATCTCTTATATCGGTAGAATTGACCGTGAAAAAGGGCTAGAAACTCTGATCAAAGCAACAGCAGCTTTAATCAAGAAAGGAAAAAGAATTCAGACATTGATTGCAGGAAAACCTGTAACCCACTACAGTTTTTCCAAAGGGCGCGAGTGTGAGGATGAAGGGATGAATTACCTCAGATCCCTGATCGAGTTAGCCGAAACGTTCGGAATCCGCGATCGCGTGAAATTTCTGGGACATCTCACCGATCCTGTATCGCTTTATCAAGCCAGCGATGTGAATGTTTTACCGAGCATTTGGAACGAACCCTGTAGCTTAGGATTGTTTGAATCCTTAGCCTGTGGTGTTCCAAAAGTTGCCAGTCGAATTGGCGGAAATCCAGAAATTCTCACCCACGAATTTGCAGACTTACTGTTTGAACCAGGGAACGAGCAAGATTTAGCAGAAAAGCTCGATCGCATTTTAGATTGGCGAACCGAAGATCCGTCTTTAGGAAGTAGATGTCGGCAACATATCTCACAGTATTTTACGCATGAAAACATGGTGAACGGTATCGAAAAAAGCCTATTCGATCTAACAAGCTGATCTAACAAACCCATGAGAACATTATTCACATTTCACTATCCCGCTGATCCAAACGCGGGAGGCCCAGGAGTTACTTGGCGATTGGGGCGAGAATATGAAAAATTAGGGCATGAAGTCGAGTTTTACTCGCTCGACGATTTACCCAAAAAATTACCACCTTTAGCGCGATTTATTTTATTTCCAGAATTCACTGCTGCAAAAATTCTCCACTCTCATCGCCATGCTGCGATCGATGTGATTGATGCGTCCACAGCAGATGCTTGGATCTGGGGACTCGGTTTACAAAAACTGCAAAAACAGCGCCCCCTTTTAGTGGCACGCTGCCACGGGTTAGAACACATAGAACACTTAGAATATCTCGAAGAATCGCAGCGAGGACATCTCAAACTTGAGTGGAAATATCCTTTATATCGAGGCAGTATTCGCCTTTGGGAAGTCGCGACTTCGATGCGACAGTCTGACCTCGTTTTATTGCTCAATCAACGCGATCGCGATTTCGTCGTCGAACAGTTAGGTGTTCATCCCGATCGAGCGCATATCGTCGCCAATGGTATTCCCGAAACGATGCTCAATCTACCGTTTGAACCGACTCCAGCCGAGCCTGAACCGATCCGAATTGCCCAAGTCAGTAGCTACATTGTGCGAAAGGGCATTCAATACGGAACCCCTGCACTGAATGCAATTCTCAAGCGCTATCCCAAAATAGAAGTTAGCTTATTTGGAACAGAATGCTCAGCCGATCAAGTTTATGCCGACTTTGATCCAAAGGTGCGCGATCGCGTCACGGTCATTCCCTACTACGAAAATCACAAACTGCCAGAACTGCTCAAAGGACATCACATTAAAGTTCTCCCAACGATTTCCGAAGGCTTTGGTGTTGCGCTTGTCGAAGCGATGGCATGTGGACTCGCACCCGTCACAACCACGGCTCCAGGTCCATTAGAAATCGTGCGCGATAGAGAAACCGGAATGATTGTACCCTGTCGCGATCGTGAAGCTTTTGAGCAAGCGATTGAAACCTTAATTCTCGATCGGGCTTTCCTCGATCGCTTACGACGCAACGCTTATCGATCGGCACAGCGATACAGTTGGCAAAACATTGCTCAGGATAATCTAAACTTCTATGAAATGGCGCAACGCATGAGGGCTTAGCTAATGTACACCGCTCAACCCCAACCTAAAACTCCGCAAGTCTCAGAGCCTTGGCTGATGATTGGTGCCCTTGTTGCCTTGACTGTACTATGTCTCGCTGCCAATGTTGGTTCAGTCCTTCGTTTTATTTTTCCTACTGGCAGCTTAGTTGTCGGAGCATTACTGTTCTTTCGATACCCGCTCTTTTATGTTGGGTTTACCTGGTGGTTGTGGTTCCTCACACCCTTGGTGCGGCGGATGATCGATTGGCAAGCGGGCTGGCTTGACCCCAATCCAGTGTTACTGGCACCCTTTCTCGTGTCATTTCTCGCGAGTTTGACCTTGCTCATTCAATTGCCAAAAGCAATTCGTGGGAATGGATTACCGTTTGTACTTTCGGCGATCGCAGTTCTGTACGGAGCGTTTATCGGCTTGCTCAGTTTTCAACCGCAAACGGTGATTATCGCGCTGTTAAATTGGCTCACCCCAATTGTTTTTGGATACCACCTCTTTTCAAAGTGGCGACAATTTCCAGAACTCAAGCGAGTGACTGAGCGTACCTTTCTCTGGGGAACGATCGTGATGGGGAGCTATGGAATTATTCAGTTTTTGTTTGCGCCTCTGTGGGATCAGTTTTGGCTGCAAAATCTGATTGCAATCATGAAGATCTACTCGTTTGGAACTCCCGATCCGTTACGCATTCGAGTTTGGAGCACAATGCATTCGCCCCAACCCTTTGCCTGTATACTCGTTGCCTGCGTGCTGTTACTGTTTGCAATCAAAAATCCGCTCAAAATTGCGGCATCCGCTGTAGGCTATCTGACCTTACTTTTAACCTTGGCAAGAACAGCTTGGTTAAGTTGGTTTATCGGCTTAGTTGTGTTTATTCCATCCTTGAAACCGCGATTGCAGATGCGATTGATCGTCACCTTAATGGTGATGTCGCTGGTCATTCTGCCCTTAACGGCGATCGAGCCTTTCTCCACTGTGATCAGTTCACGGGTACAAACCTTGTTTCAAGGACAGCAAGACGGCAGCTTTGTCGATCGTAGTATTGGCTATACGAATTTGCTCAATGATGCGCTGGTTGAAGTAGAAGGGCGCGGTATTGGCTATGTGATTCGAGACGCAAATATTGGGGGGAATGACAGTGGAATTCTCACCTTGCTTTTGAATCTCGGTTGGTTTGGCACGATTCCTTATGTTGCTGGATTAGTATTACTGATTTTTAGCATGATGCAAGGACGGGAAGCCGCAATCGATCCGTTTGTGGGAGCTTGCCGAGCGATCGTACTCGCGACCGCTTCGCAAATTAGCTTGAATACCGTCATGCTTGCTCCATTCGGATTAGTGCTTTGGGGCTTTATTGGCTTAGCAGCAGCAGCTCGGCTCTACTATCTACAACCCTTTCCTGCAACTGATCCTGAGCCGTCTATTCCTCAGTAAAGTACTTCTGTAACAGGAATTCCAAGCGTGCTTTTGCCTCTGCTGAAACCTGATCTTTTGGCGTTAAAATTGCATACTTCAATGCCGAATGTGCGTCAGACACAGGCGGATTTTTGCTCAATCGCCGCACCGTTTCTAAAATCACTTTTTGAGCATTCACTGCATTGCGTTGCAAATTCCCAATCACCATTTCGACGGTGACACTATCATGCTCGGGATGCCAACAATCGTAATCGGTGACTAAAGCCAGCGTCGCATAAGCAATCTCCGCTTCGCGTGCTAATTTCGCTTCTGGTAAATTCGTCATGCCAATCACCGAAGCACCCCAACTCCGATGTAAATTCGATTCTGCTTTTGTCGAAAAAGCTGGTCCTTCCATGCACACATAAGTTCCCCCTCGATGCAGCGTTACGCCTTCAAGCTGCAAACTCTCAACTGCATCGCCTAATACTTTTGCCAACTGAAGACAGACTGGATCGCCAAAAGCAACGTGAGCGACAATGCCGTCTCCAAAGAATGTCCCCATTCGCCCAAAGGTACGATCGATAAACTGATCCGGAATGACCATATCCAACGGCTTCATTTCTGCTTGCAACGACCCAACTGCTGAAGCTGAAATCAGATACTCAACGCCCAGACTCTTCATCGCATAAATATTGGCGCGAAACGGCAATTCAGATGGCAATAAATGATGATTGCGTCCATGCCGAGCCAGAAAAGCCACGCGGGTTCCTTCTAAAGTTCCCACAATGAGCGCATCCGACGGAGAGCCGAACGGCGTTTCGATCTGGATTTCTTCGATATCTTTGAGTGCCTCCATTTTGTAAAGACCACTGCCGCCGAGAATGCCGATTTTGACTTGAGACATATAACTTGTGCCGAAATTTTTACTCAGACTATGCGATCGCTCAACCCGCAGAAATAACGCAAAATAGTGGCGAACCCCCTAATTTTCCTGATTTTTTTAATGCAAACCCAAACAACTGCACTTACAATCTTCTTGTAAATTTGTGCAAAACAGATTATGTGGGATGTGTTGCCCCTGCGCGCGATCTTATATCAACTGCTCTTTATCGTCTTAGCGATCGCAGTCGAAGCCCTCGTGCTGCAGAAATATCTTGGAATTGGGAAAAAGTCCAGCATTCAGTATGCCGCAACTGCAAACTTGCTTTCGACAGTCGCGGGCTGGTTTCTGTTTTTCGTCGTTGAGCCTTGGCTTCCTCCCACTTGGCGACAGCAATTAATTAACTATATTTTCTTTGATCTGACCAGCACTCCGCCTGTGCTGATTGGCTTAGCGTTCTTGACCTTTTTAGGCACATTTGTTGTAAAACTCCAAAGCCTCGATTGGCTCGACTTAATCTTGGAAAATAAAAAGCCAGTCGAAATCGAAGTCCGCGATCGTACCAAATTTCAAGGCAGAAAAGCTCAGCGTCAGGCATTCTCAGAAATCCCAAATCGTGCCCTAGCGGTGCTTTGGGCAAATGCCGCCAGTTTTAGCGCCATCACCTTGATCATCGCGATTCGGACATTTTCTGAACCGCCTAGTAATTTTTAATCGCATCCACGTATGGCATTCATCACCGATATTGTTAAAGAAATTCGTAAACTCTTGCAGCCCCCTCAGTGGGCATCCTGGCAAACGCTAATATTTTTGAGTATCTTTAGCGCAGTCGTGGCTGCGCTCACCACGTCCCCAGCGCCACAAATTGCCCAACGGATCATTTCATCCTTTGGCTGGCTGTTCCTGGTTTTAGGCGTTTGGTGGTTTGTCTACGAACCGAATGTCAAAAAGAAACTCACGTTTTTTAACTTATTTCTCGGACCTTGGATTGTCGGCGCGCTGATTTGTATTTGGTTTTTCGGCACGATCGAAGGCAGAACGATTCCGACTCAAGCCGCATTCATCAGTTGGCCTCCGATTTCGTCGATTGTTTGGGCAGCCCCAAAATTTGTCAAATCCGATCCCAAAACCAAAAGCCCCATCTACACGAATCCCAACAAAGGACACCGCCAAGACATCATTCTGCTGATGCTCTCGAATTTAGTCCTCAGCTGTTGGTTTCAGTTTTACTTCCAAATCAATACTTGGATGACGCAATATCCTTCACTCCGAGCCGATAACCTCAGCCGGAGCGCTTTTGTCTGGCGACCCCAGGAATTTGACAAGGCGGCAGCGTTATCGAGAGGTGCAGATATCTTGAACCTTGCCGCTCAAAGAGTTCGTTCCGACCTTGAAGGAAAACCTTGGTCAGAAGTAGAACGCTGGCTAGAACAACTCGATCGACAAGTTCCAGAATTGCAGCAGCAGGTGAAATCGCAACTGCCCAAAGTCGCCGAAGCAGAGTTATGGAATCTCAATGCCAATGTGATTTCAGATGCGTATGATTTGCAACTCAGAGCGACTTGGACAGGACCGACCTCTCGTCGCGGCGGATATGAGTTGAGCCGAATCTGCCGCATTGCCCAAGCTCGAAGACAAGGACCCGCGACCCAGTTCAATTTCGATAATGCTTCTCCGCCTGCAACTGCTCCGACGACGCCAAAACTGGTTGGGACGGTTCAGTGTGGAGCCATCACCCAACCGAAACAAATCGAACAAGCCAAACTGTGATTCTTCGGGCAAAATGAGGAATCTGATTTTCCCATGGAGCAAGGAGAAAGCAATGAGTGAGGCAGTCTTGACGATTGGTGGCACCTTCAATCGGATCGGTGCGATCGCATCGAATGTGTTTCGAGAAGTGATGCGCGATCGCATTCTTTATCTCGTCATGTTTTATGCAGGCGCACTCATCCTCGCCAATTATCTCCTGCCCGAAATCGCGGCTACGACTGAGAAAAAAATTCTGCTCGATCTCGCCCTTGCCACGATGCCAGTGATTGGACTGATCGTGGCAATTTTCATCGGCACAGGCTTAGTGAATAAAGAAATTGAGAAACGCACCGTCTTCGTGCTGATTGCGAAACCTGTGAGCCGCGCCGAGTTCATCATTGGTAAACATTTGGGGCTGTCTGCAGTCTTGGCTGTTTTGATTGCAGCTATGAGTCTGATTGCAGTCGGCATTTTATTGGTGGAAAAAATTCCGTTTTCTCTGCCCAATTTGCTGATCTCATCGGGGTTTCTGCTGCTGCAATTGTCGTTGATTAGTGCGATCGCCATTCTCTTCGGTGTTTTTACAAGTTCACTGCTGGCGATGATGTTGAGCTTCGGGATATACCTGATGGGACAACTCAGCCCAGACATTGTGAAGTTTGGCAAACTGACTAAAAATCCTGTGATCGAAACCGTTACTCAAGGACTGTACTTAGTCTTGCCTGACCTGACACGGTTGGATTTGAAGAATCAAGCGGTCTATAACCTGATTCCGGCTCCACAGATTTTATTAGGCAACGCACTCTATGCATTTCTTTATATTGCGTTTGTTCTGACGATCGCGTCGCTAATTTTTTCACGGCGGGAATTCTAAGCTTCATACTTCCGTACCCAATCTTAAGGCTTTAGTTAAGTGCCCACCCTGCCCGTTCTAAGTCATCCGTAGATCTCGGTACGATAGTTGGTGAACCTAATTCACAATCTCATCTCACCCCCAGAGTTATCAGATTGCCGTTTCAGACCTTCACCCGTTCAATGATTGAGACTGCGGCATGACTACGCAACTGCATCTACATCAAACGATTCGAGGCAATGCGATCAGCGCCTCACTGCGCCAAGTTTTCACGCAATCTGATTCCTGCGCGACCAATCAACTTGCAGCCGAACTTTGGATTGAGCGCTTCTTAAATCATTTAAATGCTCGTCTCCAAGACAGTTTAAATTCGGAGCCGACGGAAGCGAAACTCTGGCAAATGCTCGCGGACGAACTCGGTCACGCCTTATCGGGTGAAATCGTAGCAATTGCCCTGCCGATGGAAGCTGACCAAGCTGATCAAGCTGACCAATTTGAGATTCAGCATTTAGCCGGATCAATGGTGCAACTTAGCCCTTCGATTTGCATCGCCCGTCATGCGATCGAACTCGAACTCGGTCGCACCTTTGAACTCGCTGCTCTACAGAACCTCCGGCAATTAGAATGGCAAAACGCTTGGGAATTGTGCGATCGCAAAACGACTTACGGCTGGCTCGTAACCGTTTCTTCTCCGATTTCTTCAACAGCGATCGATCCGATATTGATTCAACTGCGCGATCAATGCGTCAGTCGCGCGATTTCCCAAACGGTGCAAGTGATTCGCCACGGCAAAAAGACCGAAGCATTAATCGAGCAATGCCAAGCCCTGAAAGCACAAAACCAAGAACTCAGCCAAATTAGCAAACTCAAAAGCGAATTTCTCGCCAACACCAGCCACGAGATCCGTACTCCGCTCAGTTCAATTCTCGGTTTCACTCACCTGCTCAGAGAGCAAGGCTACAATCCCTCGAACTTACGCCACCAAGAATACCTAAAAATCATTCTCAGCAGTGGTCAGCATCTTCTCGCTCTGATTAATGACATTCTCGATCTGTCCAAAATCGAAGCCAATCAGCTTACTCTCCAGCAAGAAACGATCGATGTCATCGAAGTCTGCAAACTTGCACTCAAACTCGTCCAGGAAAAAGCAAACGATAAAGGGCTACCCCTCAAACTCGTCGTCGCACCCGAAATCACGACCATTGCAGCCGATCCACTCCGGCTGAAGCAAATGCTATTCAACTTGCTCTCCAATGCCCTGAAATTTACCGAGCGTGGGTCGGTCGGCTTAGAAGTTAACGCGATCGATGATTTCATGCACTTCATCGTCTGGGATACAGGCACAGGCATCTCGCCCGAACAACAGCAACTCCTCTTTCGCCCCTACACCCAACTGAAAAACGCGACCCCCGGTGAAGGCACAGGTTTAGGTCTAACACTCACCCAAAAACTTGCCGAACTACACGGTGGATGGGTACGCCTCGACTCAGAACTCGGTGTTGGTTCTCGCTTCACGATCGCGCTCCCACTCACCATGCCCATCAATACCGATCCCACCTCCCCCCCCAACCAACTCTGCCTCTCCCCCACTCCCCATCTCCCCACTCCCCCACTCCCTCACTCCCCCACTCCCCTTAACCCCACCCGCTCCAACCACATCCTCCTCGTCGAAGACAACGCCCACAACGCCCGCTTGATCATCACTTATCTATGCAAACTCGGCTATGAAGTCACCTGGTCAAAAGATAGTAAAGAAATGTGGCAATCTCTCAAGCAATCGATTCCTGCCGTGATTTTGATGGACATTCATCTACCTGAAGTGAATGGTTTAACGCTGACCCAGCAGTTACGATCGAGAAAACGCTATCGCTCCATTCCGGTGATCGTCCAAACCGCAATGGCAATGAAAGGCGATCGTGAAAAATGTCTCGAAGCCGGAGCTGTTGATTACGTCTCAAAGCCGATTGATCTCAATGCTTTAGCGCAAACTGTTGCAAGGTACAGCCAAAAACGCTGAAATTCTAGGTTTCCTTTATATACTGGTTAGGCTGAGCTACCCGTTTATATTTTTGAGTTATGCAAGACGTTCCCGCCTGGTTATCTTCAATCGTTTGGACAGATTACCGTTTGGCAGTCTTGTTCACTGTCATCTTGCCACTCGCTCTCCTGATTTGGGCGACCGTACAACAGGTTGAAGCCCTGCAAAGATTGCTCTTGATTTATTGGCGCGTTTCTAGCTTGTTGGCGATTACCCTCTATTTACTGATTGGTGTATTGCCGATCGGGTTTTTCTCTGGTTGGCTTGCGAGAATTCTGATTCCGATCGGGCTTTGGTATTGGGCAGATTTGAATGAAGAAATTCGCGATTCGCCGTCGAGTTCGCTGAAATTGGCGCTGGTGTCTTGGCGCTGGGCAGTTTCAGTCTATTGTGCGATCGGGGTGATTGGACAAATCCCAGTCTTACGCTGTGCAACCTTGGCGAGTCAGCAGATTTTAGGAGATGCAGCTTGCCGAGTTTGGCTAGATCCACCGTTCTTGTTCAGAGAATATCTTCACTCTGGAGTCAGACCCTTTGTTCTGGGATTTTTTGGCATTGTCGGACTGGTCATCTACGTTCTCTATTTAGGCTACTTCGTCTTTTTCCGTCTCGGGAAGCGGAAACGCTCTGCGATGGAAAATTAGTCCTTGTGTTTATCTATTCATCAGTTTTCCCATGAGTCATTCAATTGGACAGCGTTTAGAGCAGTACACCATTAAGTGCCCCAATGAAGTCTTATTGGTGTCGATCGAGGCAGAAGGACAGCCTGATCAAATTGCGATTTTTAAGGGATTCTCCAGTTCGCTGATGAATCCAACCTCATTCGATCCGGATATGCCTGTGCTGCCGGATGATGCGATCGTGCAATCTGTCGATCGCTTGGAGAGTCCTTATAATCCCAATCATCCACGATTTGTCGAGCAGGGATTGAGTTGGCTGGAGTTCCAACGGCTGTTAGATGCGGCTGGGGTGTAGTCTAAATACCTAGAGATACACCTTAGTGTGAGATAGACTGCAAGGGTGCAACGGTTTAACCACAGTTATTTTGTGTGAGGATGTGAGTTATCTATGGTGTCATTGCCATCAAAGGCTGAATCGCTCAGCCGCTTTTCTTCCCGTTCCCAACACTGGGAAGCGTTACCTTTGCCAGAGTCTGCTTTGTTTGGAACGGATGGGATTCGAGGGAAGGCTGGAGACTTGCTGACGGCTCCCTTGGCGATGCAGATCGGATATTGGGCTGGACAGGTTTTAGGCTCCGGAAATCGCGCCCCGATCGTCATTGGTCAAGATTCGCGCAATTCAAGCAATATGCTGGCAATGGCACTTTCTGCAGGATTGACCGCAGCAGGCTTAGAAGTGTGGGATTTAGGATTGTGTCCGACTCCAGTAGTAGCGCATTTAACGCACTACAGTGAGGCGATCGGCGGCGTGATGATTTCTGCCAGTCACAACCCGCCTGAAGATAATGGCATCAAGTTTTTTAATTCAGATGGCTCGAAACTCGCGTCAGAACTTCAAAAGCAAATTGAAGCTTGTCTGCGAGGAGAAAGAAAAATTGCGTCCATTTCCTCGCAATGGGGACAGCATTTCCATCGCTCGGAATTGATTGAGCAATATATTCAAGCAATTCAGCAACCGTTGATGGCTGAATCGGCTGAACCCTTTGCTGGATTGAAAGTCGTTTTAGATTTGGCTTGGGGTGCAGCGACTCGCTCTGCCGCAGATGTTTTCCGGTCTTTGGGTGCAGATGTAACTGTGTTGCATGGTCAGCCCGATGGCGATCGCATTAATGTCAATTGTGGTTCGACGCATTTGAATTTGCTGAAAGCTGCGGTGAAAGAGCAGGGAGCCGATGTTGGATTTGCGTTTGATGGAGATGCAGATCGCGTCTTAGCGGTCGATAGCCAAGGTCGGACAGTCGATGGAGACTACATTCTCTACCTTTGGGGCAAGCACCTTTTAGCAGCAGGACAGCTTCCAGGTGCAACAATCGTTGCAACGGTGATGTCGAATCTTGGCTTTGAGCGGGCTTGGGAAAAGTTAGGCGGTCAGTTAATCCGAGCTTCGGTTGGCGATCAGTATGTTCATGCCGACATGATCAAGCATGGGGCTGCTTTGGGCGGTGAACAGTCTGGACATATTTTGTGTCCACAACACAGCGTCAGTGGAGACGGATTGTTAACGGCGTTGCACTTAGCAAGCTTGATTCAGCGATCGGGTGGAAACTTGGCAGAATTAGTCGATCGCAGTTTCAAGACCTATCCTCAACTGCTTCGCAATGTGCGGGTCGAAGATCGGACTCAGCGCTTGAACTGGCATCACAACGCAGCCGTTCAAGACGCAATTTC
Source organism: Leptolyngbya sp. UWPOB_LEPTO1 (assembly GCF_017302695.1). Lineage (NCBI taxonomy): Bacteria > Bacillati > Cyanobacteriota > Cyanophyceae > Leptolyngbyales > Leptolyngbyaceae > Leptolyngbya > Leptolyngbya sp. UWPOB_LEPTO1. Next base: position 53,728 of record NZ_JAFLCJ010000028.1, read on the forward strand.
TGAAGCTGAAGCGGCAATGGGCGATCGTGGACGCATCTTAGTCCGTGCATCCGGAACAGAGCCAGTAATCCGAGTCATGGTTGAGGCGGAAAGTTCTGATCTGGTAGAACATTGGACAGAGCGCTTAGTTGCGACTGTTCAGCAACATCTGACCTAAAGATGCGGTAGGGTGAGTGCTGTTGTTTCTCACCCTGACTGTACTTATGTTTCAAATTCGTGCTGCACTCCCGGCTGATGTTCCAGCAATTTTCTCGCTGATTCAGGCATTAGCAGAGTACGAAAAACTCTCGCATCAGGTTACAGGCTCGATCGAGCAGCTTCACACACATCTCTTCGGCGAAAAGCCTGTAGTTGAAGCGATCGTGGCAACCGTCCATGAACAAGCGATCGGGTTTGCATTATATTTTTATAACTATTCAACTTTCCTTACAAAGCCAGGAATCTACCTGGAAGACCTGTTTGTTTTACCAGAATATCGGGGTCAAGGGATTGGAAAAGCACTCCTGACTCAATTGGCTCAAATCGCCTTAGAGCAAGACTGTGGGCGCTTAGAATGGAGCGTTCTGGACTGGAATGAGAGTGCGATCGGGTTCTATGAACGGATGGGTGCAACAGTGCTTCCAGACTGGCGAATTTGTCGCGTTACAGGCGAGGCTTTGTTACAAATGTCAGCTTTCTAACCGAAATAAATATGTCAAAATTTTCTGTAGGATTCTAGAGGATACGACCATGACAATTTGGGTAAATGAACAAGTTGATCCATCTGGACTGATGTATGCCTGCATTGCCTGCTGCGATGAAACGCAAGCAAATGAATGCCATCAATCCTTTGAAGAGAACCTCACCGCAGATCAAAAAGCAGACGGTTGGATTGCTCGGATGCGAGAAGTCAATTCTTGGGACGAAGTTCCTGTCAATTCGTTGAAGCTCGATTAGCTGCCAATTCTTTCACCTTGCTCTAAGCTATAAGCGGAGCTTGCAGGAGAGAAAGTCTATGTATGTGTTAATCGGGGGCGCGGGTCTGATTGGGGTGAGTTTGGCTCAACGTCTGATCGATCTAGGGCACACGGTTGCAGTGATTGATGTGAATCCTGCGGCTTGTCGATATGCTCGTGAGCAGTTGGGAGTGATTGCTTTTGAAGGCAGTGCGGTGAGCACAGAAGTTTTGCTCGAAGCGGGCATTCGCAAGGCAGATGCGATCGCAGCAGTTCTGCGAAGTGATGCTTTAAATCTGGCAATGGCGACTTTGGCAAAGCATTATGGTGTGCCAAATATTTTGGTGAGAATGCGGCACAAGGATTTTGCTGAGCCTTATCGCCTTGCCGGAGCAACGCATGTGGTCAATGCGATCGAGCTTGCGGTTTCGACGATGGTGAATGTCATCGAATACCCCGAAGTAGAATCGATGATGCACTTCGAGCAAGGTCAGATTGAAGTCTTTAAGCTGGCAATTCCTGCAAATTGCAATGTAGTCGGACGCAGTGTGGCTGAAGTTGCACAAGATTCTCGATTTCCAAAGGGATCATTGATCATTGGCTATCAGCCTCATGCACATATGGATCTGGCGATTCCGAATGGCAGCACGATTTTGGAGCCGGGTTCGACCGTTTTAATGGTTACTAAACCCGGATTTATGCACGAGGTCATTGATTTCATGCAAAAGTGCGCTGAGTAGAAGTTTTGAGAAGGTAGAGTTTAGTGCATTTCCCCCTTCCCCGATCGAACAAGGTAAGGGGATTTTTTTTCACGGTTCAAACCTGCAAAAGGCAGTTCTACTCATCTAACTGCCAAAGCTCGGTTGTATAAGCTTCGTCTAGGACTTTCTTGGGGCGCATGACGAGAATGACTCGCCCTAATAAGTTGATCGTCGGCGCTTCTTCAAACCATTGCAGTTCTAATTGTTCTCCTTCGGCGATCGCAAAGTAACTGTCTGCGTCCCAGTCTCGTTGCGCTCGATCGATGACAATGATCACTTCTTCCGCATCACCTTCTAATGGAACAGGTAAGCGATCGCTTTGTCCTAAAATCGCGACTGGATCTTCTGCACTGCGGATCACTTGCCAACCCGGAACCGTCATCACTGCGCCGATGCCGGAAAATTGCACGATCGCAAAAATTCCCGTTTCTTCTAACATCGGGACAGCATGAAGATCAGCAACTTTGAGCGGCAGTTTGCCTGCAACGGGTAAAATGCGCGGCAGTTGCTCATCACTGTCAACGCGATAGAGCGGAAGGCGAGGGGCAGGACGCTTGGGGGTAACAGTGAAATCAGTTAAGAGTGCTTCGATCGTTTTTCGAGCTGTTTCGGTGTGCGCGAATTTTAGACCTCTGGCAATGTAGCGAGATCGCTCTTGGAAATCGGATTTTTCTTTCGCTGTCTTCCAAGCATAGAACGCAACAACATCGCCTGGATGAGCCGTAAAGTTTTCTGGGATTTTGCTAAGACGAGAAAATTCTTTGAGCGATCGTACAACTTCATGCACTTCGTCAGTGTCTAAGTTCTTCTCGAAGACCAATTCGGCAGCAGCAGCGCGTTCTTCTTGTTTGAGTACTCGCAATTCGTACAGAATATCGCTGGCTCTTTGTCCAAAATGATTTTTGACCGCATCCGAAACCCCGACTTTCAGCATGGTTTCATAGACTTGTGCAGCAACAATAATCTGGTTTTGCTGAATCGGCTCGAACCCAGAAGCTTCAAAGATTGCTTGTGGCGTATATCCTGCTTTCTGCAAGGTTTGACAAGTATGTCCCCACTCGACCCAAGATCCCTGTTTGCGGCGGAGTGAGAGCAGGAGTTCGTCAGCATTTGGGAGGTCTTGAGGTGTCTCGGTCATAGCAGGTTCTTTGTCGGATCTGGATTGGACTAATTCTAGATGATAGTTGATTCTGAAACGCGACCTACCATTAGAAGCAGCCCTTTCACCGATAAATTTGCTCAAGGGTACGCAGGTAGTGCCTTTTAGGAAATGCTGTAGAAAATAGGCTGATTTCATGCAAACATGTGTCGGCATTGCTCATTGTAGTAGTGGATGAAGTTCCAGATGGCAGCAATATGATTGTTGACATCCTTCGAGAACGATAAAGTTTTCCGCACTAACCGAGACACTCGTTGTCTTAAAGTGTTGTTGAAG
>NZ_JAFLCJ010000029.1:0-55247 GCF_017302695.1 Leptolyngbya sp. UWPOB_LEPTO1
CGACCATGCTTAACGACATCCACACTCTGGCAATCGGGACATTGAACAGGTTCTAGGACCATCTCGACTCAGCCCTCTAACACATCGTTTTCATTCTGCCATATATCCACATATCTAGAACACTACCGAATAACGTAACTAATCTTCAGGAGCCAGTGAAGGGCATTCAATTGAAATCTAATACTAAAAATTAGTATTGAATCCCCTTCATTACCGAACGAATGCAATGCCCAACGCTCTCAAAAGTTTGCTTGCACCGAAGCCTGTCCCAAGTATTTGAACAGATGCGCTACTTTGAATCGATTTATAAGAAGCGCATCTATTTTTTCTCTCTCATCGCCAAAACGTCTCTCTGGATTCTGTCCAATTCGCTTGATTTACAAAATAGAAGAAGAAGCTTAATTATAGATATTCTTAGGACTCAAGATTGGGCGAATTCAATACTGTTCGTAGATGCCCATGAAATAGCGCCAATCTATCAACAAATATCAATACTGTTCAAAAGTCTAGAGCGAATTAAGAGGTTTTTCTTATTCGCTCCATTTGGTTTTTCTTGGATTTTCATCTATTTAAGACTAGACGGAATACAAGAAATAACGATAAGGTTATTTCAATCATTTACTTGAACTGAATATAGTTAATCAAATCGTTCGTGGGGTCAATCATATCGATTGATTGAAATCAATGATTTTCCCACTGACATTGATCAACTACTTCAAAATCAGACGCTGTTGAGATTAATTCATGAGATTGATCTAGGGATTTTTGCGCCCAATTTTCTTGAGCAACGGCGTGCAGTTCAGTCCCTTTTTGGAGAGGAACATGGCTCAATTTTTAGACTCATTTTGGAGAGTGACCCTTGTGAGCGCCCTGACTACAGGTTTTCGTGCACCACAGGTGTTTCAAGAGTGAAGCGCCTCACTCTTACTCTCGATTAACTCTTGAAAGTTCATTCAGTTCATTCACTGCAACACTCCTCGACAGAGGAGAAGGAGGTATTTATGGATTTTTGGTCCTTGTTTGTCATGGACTTCGTGCAGCAGTTGCAGTCCCCAACACTCGCTTTTTTGATTGGTGGGATGATCATTGCTGCTCTCGGGAGTGAATTGGTAATTCCCGAGTCGATTTGTACAATCATCGTCTTCATGCTGCTCACCAAAATCGGTCTGACCGGTGGCATTGCTATCCGTAACTCCAACTTGGCGGACATGGTGTTACCCATGATCTGTGCAGTAGTCGTAGGGATTCTGGTTGTCTTCATCGCGCGCTATACATTGGCGAAGCTGCCAAAGGTCAAAGTCGTCGATGCGATCGCGACTGGAGGATTGTTTGGAGCCGTGAGTGGCTCCACGATGGCTGCTGGACTGACAGTCCTGGAAGAACAAAAAGTGCCATTCGAGGCATGGGCAGGCGCACTTTATCCCTTTATGGATATCCCCGCCCTCGTGACTGCGATTGTGGTCGCCAACATTTATCTCAACAAGAAGAAGCTGAAGGCTGCACAGGCGCATCTCACCGAGGAGGAGTATCTCAGCAAGCAGGAGTATCTCAGCAATCAAGGGGCTGCGAATAATCGGGTCAAGATATGGCCGATCATTGAGGAAAGCCTTCGGGGTCCTGCCTTATCAGCAATGTTGTTAGGTCTTGCGCTTGGCATATTCACCCGACCAGAGAGTGTCTATAAAGGTTTCTACGACCCTGCCTTTCGCGGCTTGCTTTCGATCTTGATGTTGGTCATGGGCATGGAAGCATGGTCAAGACTTGGCGAACTGCGCAAGGTAGCTCAATGGTATGTCGTGTATAGCGTGGCAGCACCGTTTGTGCATGGGCTAATCGCCTTTGGTCTCGGCATGATTGCCCACTACGTTGCAGGATTCAGCATGGGCGGTGTCGTGATCCTGGCTGTCATTGCTTCCTCTAGTTCAGACATCTCAGGTCCACCCACGTTGAGAGCGGGTATCCCATCGGCTAACCCCTCTGCCTATATCGGCGCGTCCACAGCCATCGGTACACCCATTGCGATCGGCTTATGTATCCCGTTCTTCGTCGGTCTCGCCCAAGCGATCGGCGGACTATAATGACGGGCCGTGGTCTGTCGGTGTTCCCTTAGCTCGACAGACCCAGCATGTTAATGTACATCGTTTAAGGAAACAGCCAATATGTCTAAGAAAGCCAACAAGCTTGTCATCGTTACGGAAAAGGTTCTGCTGAAAAAGGTCGCCAAGATCATTGAGGAATGCGGGGCAACCGGTTACACAGTGGTGGACACTGGCGGTAAAGGCAGTCGCAACGTGCGCTCTACAGGTAAACCCAACACTGCCGACACCGACTCGAATGTGAAGTTCGAGATCCTCACCGAAACTCGGGAGATGGCTGAGAAAATTGCAGATCAAGTTGCATTGACGTTTTTCACCGATTATGCGGGCATTGCCTATCTCTGTGAAGCAGAGGTACTGTACGGGAGAAGTTTCTGTGGACCAGAGGGCTGTTGAGATCATCTCAACACTCATTTGCCCCCGTTACTCATTGAAAGCTATGACTCCGGCAATGATTGAGAGTGCATTTTTGAGGCTGGAACCCTTGAAAATTCTAGATTTTCTTTGATAGCTTTCATTGTCGGTTTAATAGGCTTGTCTCGATCCAGGCAACCGCATCCAAAGCATGAGAGTCTTTGATTCGATCGGTTGCTTTTTTCATAACTGTCCGCAGTTTGATGAATCTTTCAAACCCTTAACCTTCGTTGTTCTAAATTCATGATTTTGTCCAACATTCTGCATCCTTTTAGTGGGGGGATAGCCGCTCTCATGACTCCAATACCATTCCTGGCGACCGCTGTTGCTGAAGATTCACCCCTAATTCTGTCTGGCGTATTGCTGACGCTGGTGGTGATTTACCTAGCCAGCAAGCTCGGCGCAGAAGTCGCTAGGCGATTAGATTTTCCGCCCGTTTTGGGGGAACTGGTCGCGGGTGTGATTGTCGGCGTTTCGGCATTGCATCTGGTGATCTTTCCCGAAGGGGGGCTATCTGCCTCTGACTCGGTGATTATGTCAGCGCTGCAAGGATTAAATCAGTTAGCACCGGATGCGATGACTCGGATCTTTGAGTCGCAAAGTGAAGTGATTTCGGTTCTGGCTGAAATCGGCGTGATTATTCTGCTGTTTGAAATTGGACTGGAATCCGATCTGCGACAGCTAAAGGAAGTGGGAATTCAAGCCACGGTGGTCGCCTGCGTCGGAGTCGCAGCACCTTTTGCAGCGGGTACGGCAGGGTTAATGATGCTCTTTCATGTCGCAGCAATTCCAGCAATTTTTGCGGGAGCCGCATTAACGGCAACGAGTATCGGCATTACCTCTAAAGTGTTGTCAGAGCTAGGTCAACTCAAATCCAAAGAAGGGCAAATCATTGTTGGCGCAGCAGTGATTGATGATGTCCTCGGCATTATTGTTCTAGCTGTCGTCGCTAGCTTAGCTAAAACGGGTGAGATTGATGTTACCAATGTCATTTACTTGATTGTCAGCGCTACGGCATTTTTGATGGGTTCAATTTTGTTGGGGGGTATCTTTAACAAAACTTTTGTAGCGATCGTAGATAAGCTCAAAACCCGTGGAAATATTGTTATTCCGGCATTCATCTTTGCGTTCTTTATGGCATTTTTAGGGAATGCCATTCATCTCGAAGCGATTTTGGGCGCGTTTGCAGCGGGTTTGGTGCTCGATGAAACCGATGCCCGGAACGAGTTAGATGAATTAATCAAACCGATCGCCGATTTACTGGTACCCATCTTCTTTGTGACAGTGGGAGCGCGTGCCGACCTCGGTGTGTTGAACCCGACAGTACCGGAGAATCGGGCGGGTCTCTTGATTGCTATCTTTTTGATGGTGGTGGCGATTATCGGCAAGCTGATCACAGGTTGGGCAGTGTTCGGACAACCCGGCATCAATCGAGTGGCGATCGGGGTTGGAATGATCCCTCGAGGTGAGGTAGGTCTAGTGTTTGCTGGCATCGGCTCAGCTAGCGGCATTTTGGATAAGCCGTTGGAGGTATCGATTATTATCATGGTCATTCTGACAACTTTTCTGGCTCCACCCTTTTTACGGGTTGCCTTTGGTTCATCCACAACTCCTATCCCAGAATCTACCCCGGCTGTGGAAACAGCTAGCAAGTAACGGTTTTACGAGATTACATCTGTTTACTCAACAGATGTAATCGATGATTGTGGCGCGATCCTCTGATCTACGGAACCGAGCATTAGAATTCTTGTATAGCAAGGTTACTCATACTGCGTAGCAATTCGGCGACGCAATCTTAAGAATCCTAGTTGGAACTTGTCATCGCTCCCAATCTTTCAGAAAAGATAGAGAAAATTTTCTCTATCTTTTTTTTGTTTCATCCGCAAACCGATCGCGTCTCCCTGTTGTCACAGGCAACCATTTGTCAGGAGCGTCAGATGCTACAACTCAAAGTCTTAGTCAATTCAGTGCTCAAGCAGCAGCCCATCGACTCTAGCAAGCTTCCTGCTGATCAGAAACAGTCGATCGCAGCCGAAACGGTTTTAGAGATTAGCTCGTTTACTGTTGTTGCAGACCATCTCAAAGTTACGTTTGCTGATCGATCGTTTCAAGGTCAAAAAACCTGGATGATCTTCCAACGTCATGCAGTCATTCTCAAAGATGGAAAGGTGAACTTTCCGCAAGCCACTCGTTTAGCCGTACCTTATCTCGATCAGTTAGATAACTCCGATAATCCGTACGGAACTTGCAATGTTACAAGTCTTGCAATGGTGCTGTCTTACTTCCGAGTTCCTCCGCGTAATCCAAGTATCCGCTTTCCTGATGAACTCGATCGCTATTGCACTGAAAAGAATTTAGATCGCCATGAACCCGCAACGATCGCTCAAGTCGCTGAAGATTATGGCTGCCATGATCGCTTCACGCAAACTGCAAGCTTTGAGCAAGTTAAGGAATGGTTAGCTCAGGGCAATCCAGCGATCGTGCATGGTTACTTTACTCCATCCGGACATATCATTTGCATCATTGGCTACAACGAAAAAGGCTTTATCGTCAATGATCCGTATGGTGAATTAATGTTTGATCCAAATCCTGAACTCAGCCACTACGATATCTACACCACAGGTGCAGGACTGACTTATTCTTACAATCTGATCTATCAAACTTGCTGTACAGATCATCAGTTCTGGGTGCATTTCATCTCAAAGCGTTAACTTCGTTTCTGGTTTGCGAGCGTTCTGAGATTCGGAATGCTCTTTTTAATTTAAATTATTTTCGGAATATCTTGCCGTCGTTGAGCACGAGAAGGTTGGCTAATGCAGTTTGTGAGCGCTACGATCGCATTAAGCCTCTCTTCATGAGTTCATCGTTTGCTGACACATTTTAGGAATTAAGCGTTCCCTTTGTTCCTAGAATGGATCGAATGTCTGCCGCTACAAGTTCGACGTTAGCCCAGGATGTCCTGTAGTCATCGATACAACATCGAGACAACCTTGGGGTGCACACTCTCATTCATTGAGGGACACCCCAGAATACACATTTACCCAGATTTTTCTCTATGACATCTTCGATTCGGATTTTGATGTGTGCTCCTGACCATTACGATGTGGATTATGTGATTAATCCGTGGATGGAAGGGAATATTCACAAGTCGTCGCGCGATCGCGCAGTAGAACAATGGCACGGTTTGCATGACTTGATCAAGCAACATGCGATCGTGGATCTGGTCACGCCACAAAAAGGTGTCCCCGATATGGTCTTTACCGCTAATGCGGGTTTAGTACTAGGAGATACGGCTGTCTTGAGTCGTTTTTATCACAAGGAACGGCAGGGAGAAGAACCCTTTTTCAAAGAATGGTTCGAGAACAATGGGTTCACCGTGTACGAGCTTCCGCCAGAACTGCCGTTTGAAGGCGCGGGCGATGCTTTGTTCGATCGTGAAGGACGCTGGCTTTGGGCAGGGTATGGCTTCCGATCTGAATTGGATTCGCATCCTTACTTGGCAAAATGGCTGGATGTCGAAGTGTTATCCCTGCGCTTAATGGATGAGCGCTTTTATCACTTAGATACTTGCTTCTGTCCGTTGAGCAATGGCTATTTGCTTTACTATCCACCTGCGTTTGATGCGTATTCTAATCGCTTGATTGAGATGCGAGTTCCCGCTGAGAAACGCATCGCGATCGCAGAACCTGATGCGGTGAATTTCGCGTGTAATGCGGTGAATCTCGATCATATTGTGATTATGAATAAAGCGAGTGCTGAACTGAAACAGCGCTTAGCAGATGCCGGATTTACAGTGCTAGAAACGCCGCTGACAGAATTTCTCAAAGCTGGAGGAGCCGCAAAATGTTTGACCTTACGGGTGACTGAACCTGTCCGGGTGGAACTTCATGCGGTGGCAACGATCGAGAGCCGAGTGGTGCAACTTGAAGGTCACTTGCTCGATTCGGGTCTGATCAACCGAGCATTGGATGTGATTGTTGAAGCGGGGGGAAGCTTCCAGGTCTTGAATTTCAGCTTGGGAACACAGCGTCAAAGTACGTCTTCTGCGGAAGTGAAGGTATCGGCTCCGTCGCATGATCTGATGGAAACGATCATGTCACAGTTGATCGATTTAGGAGCCTTGCCGCGTCCAACCGAAGTCTGTGATGCTGAACTTGAGGCAGTGGTTCAAGATGGCGTTGCACCGGATGATTTCTATGTGACGACGATTTATCCAACCGAGGTTCGGGTGAATTGCGAATGGGTGAGAGTCGATCGTCAGAGAATGGATGGTGCGATCGCAGTTTCCGCCGATGGTAAAAGTGCTCAGTGTAAATTACTGCGAGATTTGACCACGAGCGATCGCGTTGTGGTCGGAGTTGAAGGCATTCGCACGATTCGGAAGACGAGCACTCGCGATCAGCGCAACACTCAAGAATTTAGCTTTATGGGTGCAGGCGTTTCGAGTGAGCGGCGCGTCGAATTAGTCGTTGAGCAGATTGCTTGGGAATTGCGGCAAATTCGCGATCAAGGTGGTCGAGTTGTGGTGACGGCAGGTCCTGTTGTGATTCATACAGGCGGCGGCGAACACTTGGCGAAATTGATTCGAGAAGGCTATGTGCAAGCATTGCTCGGTGGCAATGCGATCGCAGTTCACGACATGGAGCAATCATTACTCGGGACATCGCTCGGTGTGGATATGAAACGAGGGGTTTCTGTCCGGGGTGGACATCGCCATCACTTGAAAGTGATCAACACAGTCCGGCGCTACGGTAGCATTGCCAAAACTGTGGAAGCAGGTGTGCTCAAGAGTGGCATCTTGTACGAATGCGTTCGGAATGATATTCCATTCTCGCTTGCTGGATCGATTCGTGATGATGGTCCATTACCGGATACGAAGATGGATCTGATCGAAGCACAGCAAGATTATGCGCGTTTGATTGAAGGCGCAGACATGATTTTGATGTTGTCTTCGATGTTGCATTCGATCGGGGTAGGCAATATGACCCCATCGGGCGTGAAGATGGTGTGTGTTGATATCAATCCAGCAGTTGTGACGAAACTCAGCGATCGTGGTTCGGTTGAATCGGTTGGCGTTGTGACCGATGTGGGCTTGTTCTTGAGTTTGTTGGTGCAGCAACTTGAGAAATTGACGAGTGCTTATCGCTTGGCTGAGAAAGTGTAAGCGGAGTGGGGAGATGGGGAGTGGGGAGAAACCAGGCTTAGCTCGCTCCTTATCCTCTACAGATTTTGTGATGAACTACTAGAGCTGCTAGAAGCCGGATTTTTCTGAAAAATCCGGCTTCTATTTTTAGGGCACGATCCCATCAGGAGTGAAGTTTGCGATAGTGGAAGTCTAAGCTTAGAGTTTTTCTATCACGAAAAAGGTTTTTCCTATCATGGTTTCTACTTTCCTAAGTTCACCTTCAGTCGATGTTTCACAAATTCGACTGGAAATTCGATCGCTGCAAGCTCAACTCGTCACCTGGCGCAGACAACTTCATCAACGTCCTGAACTCGGCTTTCGCGAACAGTTAACGGCTGAATTTATCACCCAAAAACTTCAGGAATGGCAGATTCCACACGAAACCGGAATTGCAAAAACCGGAATTGTCGCCACGATCGCAGGAAATCGTCCGGGTCGAGTCTTGGCAATTCGAGCCGATATGGATGCGTTGCCAATTCAAGAGCAAAATGATGTGCCCTATAAGTCGCAGCATGATGGACTGATGCACGCTTGCGGACATGATGGACATGTAACGATCGCGCTTGGAACGGCTTATTATCTGTCGCAACATCGTGATTTTTCAGGCACGGTAAAAATCATTTTCCAACCGGCGGAAGAAGGGCCAGGTGGTGCAAAACCGATGATTGAAGCGGGAGTGCTCAAAAATCCAGATGTCGATGCGATCGTCGGATTGCATATTTGGAATAATTTGCCCTTGGGAATGGTGGGTGTGCGGACTGGGGCATTGATGGCAGCCGTGGAAACGTTTGACTTCACGATCGTTGGGAAAGGCGGGCATGGCGCAATTCCGCAACAAACGATCGATTCTGTTTTGGTCGGTGCTCAAATCGTGAATACGCTGCAAACGATCGTGGCGCGGAACGTTGATCCGATCGATTCAGCAGTCGTGACGGTCGGTGAATTCCATTCTGGGACAGCTTGTAATGTGATTGCGGCTTCAGCGCGGCTCAGAGGCACAGTCCGCTACTTTAACCCCAAATATGCGGGATATTTTGCGCAACGGATTGAACAGATCGTTGCAGGGATTTGTCAGGCACATGGCGCAACGTATGAATTCAACTATGACGTACTGTATCCGCCTGTGATTAATGATGGCGCGATCGCGGATTTAGTTCGGTCGATCGCGGAAACGGTGATCGAATCGCCCTTAGGAGTTGTGCCGGATTGCCAAACGATGGGGGGCGAAGATATGGCGTTCTTTCTGCAAGAAGTTCCAGGATGCTATTTCTTCTTAGGATCGGCTAATTCAGAGAAAGGATTAGATTTTCCACACCACCATCCTCGATTCGATTTTGATGAAACGGTATTGGGGATGGGTGTCGAGTTCTTTGTCCGCATTGTTGAGACGTTTCGCTGAAACGACTGAGCGAAGTTTGTAGAAATCAAGAATTATCCATGTTAGGGGCATTTGCCCCTTTTTTAATGAGAATTGGTATCAAGATAGATGTTGTCAGCATTTTCTAAAATATTCGGATTCAAAAGGCTTTTTGCCCCTAATTGTACGGTTAACCCGCCCTAGAATTTCGGATTTGCTAATGCAACTCAAAATCAGAATGACTATGATTTAGATATTAAAGCTGAGTTGTCACTTCAGCCAACAAGTTTTCGGAAAATTCATTGGAGAGATTCAAATCATGGCTTTTGAACTGAAACCGTTACCTTATGCTTACGATGCGTTGGAGCCTTACATCGATGCAACGACGATGCAGCTCCATCACGATAAGCACCATGCCGCTTATGTGAATAACTTGAACGCAGCGATCGAGAAATACAGCGACCTACAAAGCATGTCTGTTGAGGATCTCGTAACTCATCTCGATCGAGTCCCGGAAGATGTTCGTACTACTGTTCGCAATAATGCGGGTGGGCATGTGAACCATACGATGTTCTGGGAAATTATGGGCGCAAATGGTAGCGGCGCACCGACTGGGGAAATTTCTGAAGCGATTAACAATTCCTTCGGTAGTTTTGATGCCTTTAAGCAGCAGTTTAACGACGCAGGCACAAAACGCTTTGGTAGTGGGTGGGTTTGGCTTGTGCGATCGCAGCAGGGCGATTTGCAAATTCTTTCAACGCCAAATCAAGATAGCCCGCTGATAGATGGTCATACGCCGATTATGGGAAATGACGTTTGGGAACATGCTTACTATTTGAAGTATCAGAACCGACGACCGGAATATCTCAATGCTTGGTGGAATGTCTTGAATTGGGAAGAGATTAACCGTCGATTCGATGCAGCGATGAGCGGACATTAATCTATCGATGATTAGAATCATCCACTTGTGTGATCTCGATCACTCACAGTATCATTGACCACAGACATACTGTAGAAGACTCAACTTTAGCCGAGTCATCAACAGGGAACACACGACTGGCCGACAGATTTCTCAGGAAGACTGTCGGTTTTTATTATTGTACAGTGACTAATTAGGTGTCATCGGGGACGAATTGATGTCGTCGAGACGAATTAAATGTCGTGATGACAAATTAGTGTCGCTCAAACAGTGGTGACAAATTGATGTCACGGAACATATACAAGATTCGATAACTGGTGTGTTCCCTGTTGATCTTTCAACCCGCCTGGAAAACGTTGTAATAGATGATGCTCAATTTCTACAATCCAGTTCGGAAAGTTCTTTTCAATCCTTGCTAATTGAAGTAGGTACTTTTAATTTCGCCTACTTTGCCAAGCTTAATGCTCCTTCCATCCTCCCCCAATTAGGACAGGCAATTGCGACTACTGATCCGGCAGCGTAGCTGCTTGATCGGGACTTTCAACCTGCCCCAATTAGGACAGGCAATTGCGACGAGTCGATTGCGCTGCGCCCATAGATTAAATTAGTCCCCTTTCAACCTGCCCCAATTAGGACAGGCAATTGCGACACAAAGGGTGGATTCATTGTATATCTTGTTTCCAGCTTTCAACCTGCCCCAATTAGGACAGGCAATTGCGACTGGCATAAAGTTCCCGGTTAAGCTTCTTCTGTTGAACTTTCAACCTGCCCCAATTAGGACAGGCAATTGCGACGCCGCCGTGCCGTTTGAGGGGCAGCATGACAACTGCTTTCAACCTGCCCCAATTAGGACAGGCAATTGCGACCGCACACTCCTCAAACCTTTATTGAGTATCAGTTTCAGGATTTGTGTGCGCGGATCACTTTGTCTATCCCTATCCGAGTTATCAAAGTTCAAGATTCAAATGCTGCCTAAAGTCCCAAAACCAGACATCACTTGAATTTCAAGCTTCGCGCGGATCAGTTTGAGAAAATAGCCTCTCGTTGATCGTTGAAACAAAGAATAGAAGCGGGTTCCCCCTTGATTGGGGGTGGTTCGGTAGCCACTACAACAGTACATCCGCGCCCTTTTTGCCGGGAGCGCACCTACGCCATAATTAAAGAAGATGAACTCTTCAACCATGACTTAATCTCCTCTAAGAAACCGAAGTTCCGCATCGGACGGCATCAGGGTGAGCAGCTACCAGGGTCAGAAAGCAAGACTGTCGGCAGACAGCCAAACTAACCCTAATTTTTCACGAAGCGTACACTGCAAGCAGTATACGTCGCGGCGCTGTTTGACTTATTCGGTTTTCATGGTGCAAAGCTTTTGGAACTACTGGTTCTAAGCACGAGCTTGGTAAGCCGCGATCGCGACTGCTTGCGCTTTCTCTTCTAACTTTCCAACCAGCGGCTGTTTTGCTTCCTCAATTACAATTCCAAGTTTGGTAGCTTGGCTGCGAATACTCTCAATGAGTCTGCCATAGCTCCAACGGTGAACGCTGGCACGGTACTGCTTCGCGTATTTCTGTTGTCCCTCTAGATAGCCTGGGCATTTCTGTTGTGCTTTGGCTTTAATCTCTGCTTCTACAATTTCTCGGATGTCTCTGAGTTTGGGGACGGCAATGCTGGCAGCATTGTAGGTCTTGGCGATCGTGACGATCGCTTTTGCAATCAATCGGTCTATATGTTGTCCCAATTCAGATTCTCCAACTTGGTTTGGGGCAGATCGTTTTTGAGCTTTATGACGCTGGTGTGCAGTTTTCTGCTGCTGGGAACGTCTTCGATTCAGTAGCCTGTAGTTCTCTCCAAGTAGTTGACGAATGCCGTAGTGAGCGAGAACTTGATTGGTATGGGCATCGCAGACGGCAATGGTAGCAGGTTTTTCTAGACCCATGCACAGTCCGACAACAATGTGAGATTGTCCATGATAGAGAGGTCTGCTCGGACGATCGAAGGGAGTATTGAGGCGAGAAAGGGTAGAGTTGAGGCGTTTGACATAGCCTTGCTGAGTCTCTAGAAGATCCCCTTTACTTTCCATCTGCGTAATCTTTTTGGCTACTTCGGCAGCTTTTTCTTGTTGAACTTGCTGCGTTCCTTCGGCAGTCCAGAGCCGAGTGTCAACTGTGCAGTAGAGGGTGAGGCGATGTACATCCCAAGGATGTCCTTTTCCCTCACCTTCTTGCCAAGCGAGACGGGCAGAACGAAGCGTGAATAGACCGCTAGAGTGCTGATTTTTGCTGGCTTTCTTCGTCTTTTGGTCTTCCAAAAAGCGCTGAAACCAATGTAGTTGGCGTTGATCACAATAGATAGCAAAGGTGTGGTCGCTCAAACCTCCAAAGTGAACAAAGAGCCGTCCTTTTTCGTTCTTATCCCAAACTAGATCTTCAATTGTCTCGAAGATCAGGGGGAAGGGGAGAATACTAGGCTGAGTCAGTAATCGATCTTGCCAGCGTTTAGCTTCTGTGTTGTCCTTGGGAACGTTTTGGGTTGCGGTTTCTAGGGTGTTTAGCCAGCTTTGTCCTGTTAGATCCCGTCCGTGTGGGATTCGACTTTCAATTTGGTCTTGGAGTCGTTTGACCTGGATCTCAACCTTACGACGACGGAGGGCAAATTTCTGTGGATCTTCTTCCTGTTGAGGGACTTGGCACCCGTTTTTCAGGAGATAGGCGATCGCGCATCGATTCAGGACATCTTTTGAGTTCTGATAGCGATCGAAAAGCTGATTGGCTAAACCGCGATCGGAGCTTGCTTTCTTTTTGGTTTTCTTTCCCTTCTGGCTTGAGTTCGGAGTTGTTTCATCGGAAACTGTCGGCTGAAGCTGTTGCAGAATTGCAGCCGCACGATCGCGAATTCTGGCAAGGTCAATGCCACTGACTTGAGTCAATTCCTCATCGCTCTGAAGCATTTCTAACCAGCGCAATTTGCCATCCAGTTTCTGTTGCAGCCGTTTCTGGATGGCTAACCAGGACTTGAAGATGTAAGCGGCGGTTCGTTCTGCGGAGACATAGAGGCGAACGGGTTGACCAGTAAAGCGAGAATCCGTTTTGAGAGGCTTACAAAGCTCAGAGACGACAGCAGAAGAAAGCTTGCCTTTGCGTCGCCAAGTTTCAAATTCGGAATGCTGACTCAGTTGCTCAATGAGTACATTGATGAGTGGCGTATTACGTTCTGCCATCAACGTCCAAAGCTGTTGACGGGTTTCTGATGAGGCAACTAGACGGCACTGAATCGTAATTTGGTTCATAGAACATATGTTCTAAACTGAGACAAAGGTACCAGAAGCACAAGATGATTGCAAGAGAGTCAGTATGTTTTTTTAAGAAGGCGTATTTACGATCGACAAAGATGGCTGTCTATTTCTTTACAAGTACAGAAGCTGCTGAAATTTCTCGTTACTCTCGACAGCAGCCGCAAGTTTAAGCGAGAAGGGGACGCTCAATGCACAGTTAATGCGACCAGGAAGGGGAGAAATGTTTACTACTCTATTGCAGTGAAAGGGAGCAGCAGCATGTGACTAGCAACTGTATGGGAAGTGTTGAATTTGGGTCAACCCGTTGTACTATTTAGAACCGCTTGGGTGTGATCGCAGTTCAATGAGAATTTGAAGAATTTCAGGCGATCGTCTTCTTTGCGGTTTAGCGATGCTTAACTGATGACACTCACAGGGCAATCCCAAGCAAGATCGGTTGACCAAGATGGGATCGATCGCCGTAATTTTGTGTGCCGATATGACTCAAACGACAGATACGATTAACTTTCAGGAAAAGGCAAACTTTATCTGGCAGGTGGCGGACGACATTTTGTTTGGTCCGTTCATGCACAATGAATTTCGGGATGTAGTGCTGCCGTTTGTCGTGTTGCGGCGTTTGGATTGTATTTATACAGATGAAATTCGGGAGCGGGTGCAGAAGTCGTATCGCCAGTTCAAGGATGTGTTTCCGAGCGAGGATGACCTAGAGCCAATTTTGCTGGATGCGACGGGTGGGCTGAAGTTCTACAACGTTTCGGATTTCAATCTGGTGCGGTTGGCGGGGAATGCTCAGGCGATCGAGGAAAATTTTGACTTTTACCTGAAAAGCTATGGTCGCAATGTGCGGGATATTTTGCAGAACTTCAAGCTGGAAGGCGTAATTGCCAAGCTGATTAAGAACAATCTGCTGTATCAGTTGGTGAGCAAGTTTACGGAGATTGATTTGCATCCCAGCGTGGTGAAGAACCATGAGATGGGCTATATCTACGAGCATTTGCTCTATAAGTTCAATCAGTTTACGGGAGAGACGGCAGGGCATCACTACACGCCCCGTGAGGTGATTCGGCTGATGTGTAATCTGCTATTTGCGGAACATGGGGCAGATTTGCAGGGGAAGGGGATTGTGCGGGATATCTTTGATCCTGCCTGTGGATCGGGTGGGATGCTGACGATCGCTAAAGATCACATTCTGGCTCACATCAACCCAGATGCAGAGATTCGGTTGTTTGGGCAGGAGTTGAACGAGCAGACCTATGCAGTGTCGAAGTCCGATTTCTTGGTGACGGGAGAGGAGCCGAGCCGGATTCGGGAGGGGGACAGCTTTACGAATGACCAGTTTAAGACGGAGCGGTTTCGTTACATGCTCTGTAATCCGCCGTTTGGGGTGAACTGGAAGAGTGCTCAGGCATTTATTGAGGAAGAGGCAAAGAATCCGCATGGGCGATTTTTTGCGGGTACGCCTAGGGTGAATGATGGAGCGTTGCTGTTTTTGCAGCACATGATCTCGAAGATGGAGGCGGCGGGCAGTCGGATTGCGATCGTCTTTAACGGCAGTCCGTTGTTTACGGGAGAAGCAGGCGGTGGCGAGAGCAATATCCGCAAGTGGATCATTGAGAATGACATGCTGGAGGCGATCGTGGCGTTGCCTGACCAGATGTTTTACAACACGGGGATTAACACCTACATCTGGATTGTGACGAACCGCAAGCTGAAGCACCGGAAGGGACAGGTGCAGTTGATTAATGGGGTGAAGCATTTCCAGAAAATGCGGAAGTCGTTGGGTGACAAGCGGAATGAGCTATCGCCGCAGCATATTCGGGAACTGACGGAGCTTTATACGGAATTTGAGGAAGGGAAGGAAGTCAGGATTTTTGACAAACGCCTGATTGAACTGCTGGAAGAGAAGCGATCGGCTCTCATTACTCAATCTGTTACTAAAGGGCTTAATCCAAATGTTCCCATGCGAGAATCAGGTGTTGAGTGGTTAGGTAGAGTTCCAGAACATTGGGAAGTAATGGCAATCAAACGTCTTGCGCGTCCTGGACGTAAAACATTCGTAGATGGCGATTGGATAGAACTTCCGTATATCACAGAAGAAGGGGTTCGTCTTATTCAAACAGGAAATGTTGGTACTGGTGCCTACCGAGAGAAGGGCTTTAGGTATGTTTCGGAAACAACCTTTCGTAGTTTGAAATGCACAGAAGTAGAACCGGGTAATGTTTTAATTTGTCGTCTTGATGGTCCTGTAGGAAGGGGATGTTTAGCGCCAGATTTGGGTATTCGCATGATCACATCAGTTGACAACACTATTTTGAAGCCAGATCTAAGACACGATCCACGCTTTATTGTGTATTTCCTCTCATGCAAACCTTACCTTGAATGGAATCAAGTTCTGTGCCGTGTAGGTGGAGGGCATCGTTGGCGTATTAGTCGTTCTATGCTTGGAGATCTACGGGTTCCAGTACCACCATCAACAGAACAGAAGCAAATTGCAGATTTTCTCGACAAACAGACTGCCAAAATTCTCTCAACCGTTCAACTTCTACAACAACAGATTGATAAGCTCCAGGAATACCGTCAATCCGTTATCACTGCTGCTGTGACGGGAAAACTAGATGTGACGCAAGCAGTAGCCCCATGAGCGACATCAAACTGTTTCGGATCTCCGGAGATACCGTTACCCAGCTAGAAGCTAAATCCGCCACTCTAGAACGCCACGTCCAGAACCAGATTGAAAAGCACCTGAAAGAACTGCTCGGCATCCAATTCCTTGAAACCGAATACAGTACAGGTCCGCGTCATGGTGGTCGCATCGATACTCTCGGCATCGACGAAAACGGCTGTCCTGCCATCGTCGAATACAAACGCAGCCTCAACGAAAACGTCATCAACCAGGGGCTTTATTACCTCGACTGGCTCCTCGATCATCAAGGCGAATTTAAGCTCCTCGTCCTCGACAAATTTGGCAAAGACCTCGCCGATAAAATCGATTGGAGCAACCCCCGTCTTCTCTGCATCGCAGGCGACTTCACCAAATACGACACCTACGCGGTTGAGCAAATCAACCGGAATATAGAACTCATCCGCTACAGCTACTACGGCGACGATCTGCTGATGCTTGATCTAGTCAAAGCAACCAGCCGCAGTAACAGCAGCAATGCACTCTCTCAGGCAACATCCACCTCAACGCATACCCAAAGAACCGTTGCCGATGCCATTTCCCAGGCAGACGACCAACTCAAGAGTCTTTACCAGGCATTTCATGACTTCGCCACTTCCCTCAGCGACGATGTAACCGTCAACATGCTGAAACTCTATGTCGCCTTCAAACGCCTGAAAAACTTTGCCTGCGTCTCTGTCCAAACCAATACCCGTTGTCTTATGGTTTGGCTCAAACTCGATCCCGATACCGTAGAACTGGAAGACGGCTTCAGCCGGGACGTGCGTAACATTGGGCACTGGGGCACAGGCGACCTGGAACTGATGATTAAAACTCCCGATGACTTAGAAAAAGCCAAGCCCCTCATCATTAAGAGCTACGAAGGAAGCTGAAAATAAGATGATGAGAAGGTAAAGAAATTGAGCCAGTAACTTGACTGCTCACTTTTTCTGGAAAAGTGAGTTATGACCGTTGTATTAATTAATGCCCCCTTCATCCCTCTACTCATACTATGAGTCCTGCTCACCCCACTGAGAAAAAGTTTGAAGACCACATCGAACAGCACCTCCTCAAAACAGGCTACAAGAAAGCAAAGCCAGAGGATTACGATCGCGATCTCTGCCTGATTCCTGCTGAAGTCATCGCCTTCGTGCAAGACACTCAACCCGAGCAGTGGCGCAAACTAGAGCAGCAACTCAAAGCCGATACAAGCAGACACCTGTGCGATCGCCTCAAAAAAGAAATCGATAGCAAAGGCGCGATCGAAGTCCTCCGAAAAGGCATCCAGACCCGTGGCTGTAAATTCAAACTCGCCTATTTCAAACCCTCCAGCGGACTCAACCCCGATCATCTCAAGCTATATCAGCAAAACCGCTTCCGAGTTGTCCGCCAACTCAAATACAGCACCCAAAACAACAACTCCCTCGACCTCGCCCTTTTCCTCAATGGCATCCCCATTCTCACCGCCGAACTGAAAAACTCCCTCACCGGGCAATTCGTCGATCAAGCCATCCAGCAATACAAACACGATCGCGATCCTCGTGAACCCTTGTTCCGCTTCAAACGCTGCCTAGTTCACTTCGCCGTTGGCAATGAGAAAGTCTACATGACGACTCAACTTGCTGGAGAAGATACCTTCTTTCTGCCCTTCAACAAAGACACCGAAAACCCCATCAACCCCAACGGCTTCCGCACCCATTATCTCTGGGAAGACATCTGGCACCCTGATACCCTGCTGGATCTGATGCAGAACTACCTTTGTTTGGAGAAAAAATCAGAAAAGGTTTATGAAAATGGCAGGCTAGTCGAAAAAGACAAAGAACAGTTGCTCTTTCCCCGCTTTCATCAACTCGATGCCGTCCGTAAACTGCTCAGCACCCTTAAGCAGGAGGGAACCGGGCACCGCTATCTCATTCAGCACAGCGCCGGATCAGGCAAATCCAACAGCATTGCCTGGTTAGCCCATCAACTCGCCAACCTCTATCGCAAAGAAACAGATGCCGATCGCTTATTCGACAGCATCATCGTCGTCACCGATCGCCAAGTGCTCGATCGCCAGCTTCAGAACACCATCAAGCAATTTGAGCAAACCAAAGGAGTGGTTGTCCCCATCGAAACCAACTCAGCAGCACTGAGAGAAGCAATCGAGAAAGGCAAATCTATCATCATTACCACCCTGCAAAAATTCCCCGTCATCTCCAATAGCACTGCCAATCAGAAAGGAAAACGGTTCGCCGTCATTATTGACGAAGCTCACTCTTCTCAAAGTGGCGAGTCTGCCAAGCATTTGACCCAAACACTTTCCGCCAACCTGGAGGATGCGGAAGCCCTCGATCGCAGCGAAGAAGAGAGCTTAGAAGACAAAATCGCTGCCGACATTCAAGCCCGCTCTCGCAATCAGTCGCATATCTCCTACTTTGCTTTCACCGCTACCCCAAAAGAAAAAACCCTGCAAACCTTCGGTCGTCCAAATACTGAAGGTCGGTATGAAGCGTTTCACTGCTACTTGATGCGGCAGGCAATCGAAGAGAAATTCATTCTAGATGTATTGGAGAATTACACCACCTACAAGCGGTACTTCAAACTCCACCAGAAATACGAGCTACCCACAGAATTTGAAAAGCGCAAAGCTACCCGTGTTCTGATCGACTATGTAGACCTCCAGCCCAATAAGATCGACCTGAAAATCCGCATCATGCTGAGCCATTTTCTGGAGCATGTTGCAGACAAGCTGAATGGACGGGCACGCGCAATGATCTGCACACGATCGCGCCTCCATGCCGTTCGCTACTTCCAATCCCTCAGCCGTCTGATGCAGGAAGCCAACCTTCCCTATAAACCCCTCGTCGCTTTCAGTGGCAAGGTTGTCGATCCCGATACCGAGGCAGAGTACACGGAAAACAGCCTCAATCAACTGGAAGCAAAAGTAGACATCCCCGATGCTCTCAAAACTCCGGACTATCGCATCCTGGTTGTTGCTGACAAGTATCAAACTGGATTCGATGAACCGCTGCTTTATGCCATGTATGTAGATAAGAAATTGCGAGATGTGATGGCAGTTCAAACCCTCTCCCGTCTCAACCGCACCATGAAGGATAAAACCGAATGCCTCGTTCTAGACTTCACTAACGAAGTTGAAGACATTCAAGCTGCCTTCCAGGACTACTACCAGGCAACTCTTCTGGAAGAAACGCCCGACCCTGATCGCCTCTACGATCAGAAAGATGAAATCCTTCGTTATGAAATCTTTCTAGAACAAGACGTAGACGAATTTGCCGCTATCTTCTGGAATCAACCCAACCACCTCGAACAAATCCAGCCCATCCTCGATCGTGCCCGTGATCAATGGCGACAACGGGAGCAAGAGGAACGTGAAGAATTCCGCTCCAGCCTTCAGAAATTCGTTCGTCTCTACGGTTTTTTGGCACAGGTGATCAGCTTTGGAGACACCGACTTAGAAAAGTTCTACGCTTTTGTCCGTCTTCTCAACCGCAAACTCGACCCTCGCGAAAGCGGCAAGCTGCCGAAAGAACTGCTTGATGCGGTCAAGCTAGATTCACTGCGGGTTGAGCGTATCTCCGAAGGCTCGATTGCGCTAATTCGGCAGAACGCAACCTTGGAAGGCATTGGTGACGGTTCTGGTGGCATTCCCCAAACTCCAGAAAAAGACACCCTCGCCAATATCGTCGATCACCTCAACCAAACTTATGGAGCCAACCTAACCGAGGACGACAAGATCGATCTAGAACGTATTCGCCATGAGGTTGAGCAGAACCCCGACCTACAAGCAGTGATGGCTGCTAACAATACGGAACAAACCAAACGCGAGAAGTTCAGTGAAATCGTCGATAAAATCCTTCTCAAATTCATCCACACCAAACTTGACCTTTATAGAAAGATCAAAGCTCCCGAGGTTGAAGAGTTCATCAAACGGGAATGGTTTGAGCAATTTCGCGATCAAGACGCTGGGTGATCCGCTCTAAGGATGATGTGCTCTAATCCAATTGAACAATCCCTGAAGAAGGTTGTTCTGAAAATGTTTTGGGAAAAGTTAATCCATGAAACTCGGTAATACAACAGTCATTAGCTTTATTAATCTGAAGGGCGGTGTGGGCAAAACCACATCAGCCGTCAACCTTGCTGCCACCCTTGCAAAAGCGAATATCAGAAGCGGCACCAGTATCAAACCTGCAAAAGTATTACTGATTGATCTCGATCCTCAAAGTAACGCCTCTCTTACATTGCTTAAGCCAGAGGAATACAACCGAGATAAAACGATCGTGAATTTATTTAGACACGAATTGGAGCGGCATGATACTGAGAATTCCTATGATTTGGATGAAATTCGTATTGCTTCCATTGCAGGACTCAACCTCGACTTAATTCCATCAGGGCTAGATCTGTTTGATGTCCAGGATGAGCTTGTCAGATATCAACGCTACTATCTGAGCGCAACGGATATTCTCTTCAATGCACTGAACAAACTTCGAGAGTCAGAAGATAAAGCCTACACCCACATCATTATTGATTGCCCACCTAGCCTTGGACTAGTCACGCTGAATGGTTTAGCTTTGAGCAGATATTACATTGTCCCTACTCTGCTTGATGCCTATTCTCATTGGGGACTCGACAAAATCATTGAGCGTGTCAATACTCTCAGGCGTTGTAAGGCAAGCTGTGAAGTCGAGTTGCTTGGGATTCTGTTTTCCCGAGTTGACTCCAAAGCAACAATTGAGAATGAAGTTTGGGAGAGAAAATTTCAAGTGTGGGAGCAGGAATACCAACAAGGCTTGAAAAAACGCACAGTTGAGAAGATAACTTTTGAGACCAAAATTCCTACTGCCGATGTTCTCCGAAAAGCAGTATCAGCGCATTGTCCTTTGATTGCTTACAACCCATCAGACAGTAATCTTAAAACTGCTAAAGAAAAGCAGCAACGAGTATGGCATGACCTTGTACAGGAAATTAGCGAGCGAATTAAGGAACGGAGATAGTAGAGATCGACAGAAGCCCAGCCATACAGCCACTACCTTACAATTTTCGTTCAGGAGAATTTCTGGTATCTCGCCATTTCTGTAAATGGCAAACGGCAACGATGGCAGGCTCCTGATTCCCATAGAGCAGGGATTTTGAATGTCGCCTCACATTTAGGGCATTTTGCTAAAAGCTTCAACTGGTGTCGATCGCACTTCCACATCGATTTGTATTGCCACTCCATTCGATGGCAAGGTGTTTCCCCATAACAAGCACCACATAATCGAATTGGAGTCCACTGCATTCCAACACCTTTAGGGGGCAGCATCTCTGCTAACCGCTCTGCACTAACTCCAACGACTTTCGCTAACGCTTCCAATTCCTTTTGGCTAGACGATGGATTTAGGTGAAAGCGCTCCCATCGCGCCACCACTGCCCCAATCCCTGCCAACTGTCCTAACCCACTTGGGGTCAGATGGTTCGGTCGGCGGAATCGCCCCAGAAAGTGACTCAAGCTTTCCCCTTCATAAGGCTCAACCTGAAATAACCAAGGCTGAATTCCTGAAACGACCATTATTTATACTCCTTGGCAACCTCTTCAAGAATCTTTTTTTCCACCTTCTTAAACCCAGATGAGAGCGATCGGATTGCTGCCTCTCGAAGGATCTCGTCCATGCGCCCGATATAACCTTCTGTACCCGTTGTCAGGATTCGTAGCATCTCCTTACTAGTTAAGTTGGAGGCAACGGGCAAGTTCAATACTTTCTGTTCCCAAAGGGCAACAGTCTTCTTAAACTCCTCACCCGATAGCTTGCCAAATCGATGGCAGGAACGAAAACGATTGTAAACTTGCTCATCGCACTTGATAACTGCATCCAAACGATCGGTCCCGACCAGCACGACCGAGATGGCTAACTTATCATAAATGTCACGCACATCGGCAAAAGTCTCAGGTTTGAGCCGATCCGCTTCATCGATAATCAGCATCTCCACCTCACAAGCTTGCAAGATTTCCATCGCCCGCCCCCGGAAATCCGAGATTGTTCCTTTCGTCGCTCGATGCTTCAAGAATTCAATAATTTCCTTAAATAAGTCCTTTGCGCCGCATTTCTGAGGAGGTTGAATGTAAACGACTGGAACAATTGGCTTTTTTCCAGTTTCCTGCTGCGGCTTGTTGCGATAGAAGTAAGCCTCACAGGCAACCGACTTGCCTGTCCTAGACTCTCCGACCACTCGGCAGGATTGTCTTGATTTGCGCTTACCGTCGAACCAGATGTGCAACTTACTGACCTGATCAAGTGGCATAATAGCTTTCTTGCGGAGTCGATCAATTTCAGCTTGTAATTGCGCTCCAGCTGGTTGAGATTCACCTAATACAGCAGCCCATTCTTGTGCTTGTGTCATTTTTACCATTCGCCTCTCAGTTCATCAAAATCAATCGGATCAAAGGCTTCAGTTCCTAAATCGATCTCAGTCTCTGGCTCAGTCTCGATAAGTTCGCATGGCTGAACCATCCTCTGTTCAACAGTTTTTTCAGGCTGCGATCGCCCCAGCTTTTGCTCCTCTTTCTGCCGTTCCTTACGGCTTTTCTTCCTAGCAACCAGTGCATCGCGCTCTAAGGCTTCCTGCAAAATTGCTTCATTACTGAGCGCTTTTCCAGCTTGTCGCAGCCTACGACTGCTCGCTTTTGCCTCTTCTAGAGATAGCTGCTCTGTTTCCAGACCTTGAGCATAAGCACGAGTCAAGAACACTTCCTTCTTGTCTTCCTGGCGATACACCAAAACCGTCGTAATATCAGTGGGGTCAAACCTGAGTGAGACAGTCTCTCCGGCATATCCAGCCAGATACTCTCCGCGATACATGAGGTTTTCAAACTGAAGGTAGCCGCCCCGTTGCACACTCCGGCGGGTTGCTTTCATCAAGCAAATGTCCAGTTGTCGCTCATCAATGACATCAGGAACGTTTGGTAATCCAGCTTCCCAGCGTTGGAAGCGAGTTTGATCCCCCATTCGAGCATCAATACTTTGGTTGTAGCGATCACAAATAAAGCGCACAATCAGCTGTTCCAGCTCTCGTAGCGTTAGCCTCGCATCTTTCTCGGCATCCTCTGGACGTTCCTGCACGTTTGATCCGGTATAGCCAGGTAGGGTTGAGAATAACTGCTCGTTTAGAGTTCGGAAGGGACGTTCGACTACACCGCCTTCCGAGGGACGATCGCGTAAATGACAGACAAAGCCTAAATCGGTAGCAATCTGCTGAACATGGTTGGAGCGAAAGTCCTTACCCCCATCGGTGTAGAAGTACTGCGGTTTGCCATATGTTCCCCACTCACAGTTCAGCTTGTACTCTGCTCCATAGTGCTTAGGCAGAATTGCATGACGCAGAGCTAAGGCAACGACTTGAGAACTAGGTGCATCAAATCCTAAGTTGATCCCCATGATGCAACGGGAATAGGTGTCGATGACGGTAGTTAACCAGGGGCGACTGAGCAGTTCACCGTACTGATCTACAAGCAGCACATCCACACGTGTATGGTCACACTGCCAGACGTGGTTGCTGTACTCTACCGAGATATCTTCTCCTTGTCTCGTTTTGACTGATAGAGTTGACCCTCGCCAGCCTGGGCTACGGATACTTTTGGCTTTTTCCTGCCGCTCAATGATCGGCTTCAAAACCCGGAGAACAGTGCGATAGGTGGGCGGTTTCTCATCTCCAATTTCACGAGCTTTTGCTTGTACCCGGACAGCAACCTGCTTGGGAGAAATGCGTTTGCTGCCTTTGTTGCCTTCCTGATAGGTTTTGATAATGAAGGTTTCCCAAAACTCACCAATGCGATGCCTACCCTTATCGGCTCTATTATCTTTAGCAATTGCTGCTAGACCTTCTTGTTCCCACCGTTTCACCCAGCGCTGAACTTGACGCACTGAAACTCCTAACTTTTCAGCAGCATCTCTCAACTTTTGACCATAGGTAGCGCGATCGCAGGGTTCGATCAGGCTCTGAAAAACCTCTAGCTTTCGTTGAGCCTCAGGAGTAAGTGTACTCACAATAATCCTAGTTTCTGATTGCTCAGTTTCCTGTACAGGAATTTCGGAATAATTACTTGGCACGGGGTCTTCAGGAGCAGAGGAGTACAGCATATAAATACTTATGTACTAATTCTTGTCGTAATTTACCATAACGACAAGCAAAGTGACATTGAATTTGCCAATCCAAAGTTCCTCAAAAATTGTGCAGATCTGTATGGAACGTTAATTGTTTGGATTATTTTCAATACAGCTTATAAAAAATACATTTGTTCTATTCAGGTATAGAATTTGTAATTTGCCACGCTGACAAGTACATTGGCTATGACTCTTGCTCCTCGTCTACCGACTCATCGACACTGGAATGCGTTAAAGGCATATTTTCAACCGTTGGACGGTGAGCAGATGGAACTTGATGAGTTTCTTAAACATTGGGATGTATCACGTGAAGAGTTAGCGTTTATCTGCGACTGTTCATTGACGACTGTGAACCATTGGTTTTCTCAGGGAGAACATCGCAGAGTCCCAACAGATAAGCACGAACAGCGCCTAGCACTGGCACACCATCTTTGGCTCACAATTGAGTCCGAACCGGAGTACTTACGGACATTGCGGCAGATGTACGCCACGAAACAGCGACGAAAGAAGGATAAATAGGAATTGTCATATGGCAAGTTTTTCTTGTCATCTTATTTAGTTCAAGCGTACTTTTATCCATAGTCCACATTTGCAGAGGAGCAAGCCTTGGGCAATCGCTAGCTGCAAAATGTCAAACACTTGGATGAGAAGCAGTGAATATGCATGAACAGAAAGCCATTCCCTCAATCTGGGTCACGTGGTTGTCGCGATTAATAGCAGATGAAATCCAGTGTGTTTGGTCGGTTTGGTTTCGGACACACTTTAAGTATGAAAAACTCAATACAAACTTTGATTCTGCTGCCTGGAATGCAAACCATCGCATTCTAGTGAATAGGCGCATCAACATTTTGGAAGCGGAAGGTTATACGGTTTATGTCGAGGGAGAGAATCGATTTGAAGTATTAGGTCGAGATCATTTAGTGAAAGTTGCTGGGAAGCCCGATATTATTGCAATCAAAGATAACTACGCTTGGGTTGAGGATTGCAAGACTGGGCAAAGAAAAAACTCTGATTTCTACCAAATCCTGATTTACTTGTTATTGCTTCCAATCAGCTTGGCTCCGTGCCAAGGGCTTTCCGTGCAAGGTCGATTAATTTATCGGGATGAGGTGGTAGAGATTCTGGCAGTTCAAGTAAATGATGATTTTCGGGCACAATTTCGAGCCGCGATCGCAATCCTTAGCAATACAACTCCTCCACGCAAGGTTCCCAGTTTCCAAGAGTGCAGATTCTGTGACATCTCAGCTCAGTATTGTTCAGCACGGGTAGATACTTATTCTACACAAGCCTCTTCAGAGCATGACTTATTTTGAACTATGCCAGTTCGACATGGATTAGGCTTTGGCGTAAGAATTTGAGGCAAGGGTGCGCCGCTTCGGTTATTTCTTCCACAGTAGAGTTAAGAATGGGTTAGGCGAATCTAGGTCTTGAAAGTCAAACTTATTGTGTAGTTTGTTGCGCCTCTGCCCGAATTAATTGTATTTAAAGATAATAATTTTGAAGCGTACCCTGCCCCAGTGCGAATTCATGAGTAGCTCGTCCCGCAAGAAAAAAACGATTTTATTTTTAGCTGCTAATCCGAAGAATTCGACGCAACTGCGATTGGATCAAGAGGTTAAGGAAATTGATGCAGGACTTCAACGATCACAAAAGCGGGACAAATTTCAATTAGAGAAGATGTCCGCCATCACGCCACGCGATTTGCAGCGAGCGATGTTGGATTACAAACCCCAAATCGTACATTTCTCCGGGCATGGGGTGGGCGAAGAAGGGTTGGTGTTAGAGGACATTACTGGACAAGCAACCTTTGTGCGGGGAGAGGCGCTAGCAAAGCTGTTTCGCTTCTTTGCTGAAAAATGCAAGATTGAGTGTGTGGTACTGAATGCCTGTTATTCGGAAGTGCAAGCTAATGCGATCGCTCAACACGTTCCCTTTGTCATCGGCATGAATCAAGCGATCGGAGATGGTGCCGCGCGGGAGTTTGCCGTTGGGTTTTACGATGCGTTGGGAGCCGGGGAATCGATCGAGTTTGCCTACGAAAATGGCTGCATCAGTATTAGCTTGCATGGCATTCCCGAAGATTTGACCCCCGTGATCAAACGGCAATCGGAGGCAATAGTAGAGCCAGAACCGGAACTATCGCCACAACCCGTCATCGTGGGCGAATCGCGCAAGCTCGAACCTGTTAAGGTTGCAACTCCAGCCGCTTCCATTTCCCGTCCGATGTTGGATTTGGATGAACCGGAAGGGCAAGTGCCGCTAGAGTCAGCGCTGTATGTCGATCGTCCGCCGATCGAGGCTCGCTGCTATGAAGCGATCGTCAAACCAGGCGCACTCATTCGGATCAAAGCGCCACGTCAGATGGGTAAATCTTCGCTGATGCTGCGAATTCTCAATCATGCGATCGAGCAGAACTATCAAACCTCATCGTTGAATTTTCAACTCGTTGATCGTGAGTCGCTCAGCAGTCTCGACCTATTTTTGCAGTGGTTCTGTAACAGCATTACTTGGGAATTGAACCTTGACGATCGCTTAGCTGACTATTGGAAAGGTACGTTTAGTCCAAAAAATAAATGCACCAATTATTTTCAGCGCTATCTGTTGCCAGAATTGCAACGTCCGGTCGTACTGTGCCTCGATGAAGTCGATCAGGTATTTGAGTATCCGACGATCGCGACTGACTTTTTTGGAATGCTGCGGGCATGGCATGAGGATGCCAAGATTAAGCCGATTTGGAAGAACCTTCGGCTGGTGATTGTGCATTCTAAAGAGGTCTATATTCCGCTCAATATCAACCAATCGCCGTTTAATGTGGGAGTACCGATCGAACTACCGCAATTGACTCAGCCGCAAGTGATGGATTTAGTACAGAGGCATGGGTTGAACTGGTCAGAAGCAACCATTGAGCAACTGATGGCAATGGTGGGGGGACATCCGTATCTCGTGCGAGCCGCGTTGTATCAAATTGCGCGAGATGAAGTAACCTTGGAACAACTGTTGGAACTGTCTCCCACTGAGGGAGGGTTGTATGGTGAGCATCTGCGTCGTCATCTGCTGAACTTGGAGGGAGATGAGAAACTGATGGCAGCGATGAAACAAGTGATTGCAGTGGAACAATCCGTTTCGATTAATACCAGTGAAGCCTTTAAGCTCACCAGTATGGGGCTAGTGCTGTTTCAAGGGAGCAAGGTTGTGCCCTCGTGTAATTTGTATCGGCAATACTTCAGAGAACGGTTGGGGGTTGGTGCATGAGCATCGTGCCAGAGGCTGGATATGAGTATCAGGTGGGCGGGAGTTTGCCTGCGGATGCGCCTACTTATGTGCAACGACAGTCCGATGAAGTTTTTTACCAGGCACTGAAGAAGGGCGAGTTTTGCTACGTGCTGAATTCTCGACAGATGGGCAAGTCGAGTTTGAAAGTGCAAACGATGCAGCGATTGCAAGCGGAAGGGGTGGCGTGTGCGGCGATCGATCTCACTCGCATTGGCACCTCAGATATGGAGCCAGAGCAATGGTATAGCAGCGTGATCGATAGTATTGTCAGTAGTTTGGAGTTGTACGAGTCGTTTGATCTCTACAATTGGTGGGAAGAACACCGTTTGCTGTCGTATGTACGGCGGTTTGACAAATTCATTGAGGAAGTCTTGCTGAAGGCGATTCCACAAGAGATCGTCGTTTTTATTGATGAGATTGATAGCGTTCTGAGCTTACCGTTTAAGCTCGATGACTTTTTTGCATTGATTCGGGAGTGCTACAACCGACGAGCCGAGAAATCCGACTACGATCGCTTAACGTTTGCGCTGTTGGGCGTAACCACACCTTCTGATTTGATGCAAGACAAGCAGCGAACGCCGTTTAATATCGGTCGTCCGATTGAATTGATGGGATTTCAATTGCACGAGGCTGATCCGTTGGCTCAGGGTTTAGCGGCAAAGTCGAGCAATCCCCAAGCATTGATGCAGGCAGTGTTGGACTGGACGGGTGGACAGCCGTTTTTGACGCAGAAAGTTTGTCGATTGATTTTGAGCGCGACTGGTGCAGCGGCGATCGGACAAGAAGCCGCTTGGGTTGAGGCGTTGGTGCAAAGCAAAATCATTGAGAATTGGGAAGCGCAGGATACTCCAGAGCATTTGAAGACGATTCGCGATCGCTTATTGCTGAGTGGCGAAGAACGCACGGGGCGATTGTTGGGACTGTATCAACAGATTGTGCAACACGGAGAGATTGCAGCCGATGACAGCCTAGAGCAAGTGGATTTGCGGCTCACGGGTTTGGTGGTGAAGCGGCAGGGAATGCTGCGGGTTTATAACCGAGTGTATCAGCAGGTGTTCGATCGCGATTGGCTGGAGCGATCGCTCTCCGAGTTAAGACCGTATGGAAGTGCGATCTCCGCTTGGCTCGGCTCGAATCAACAAGATGAATCGCGGTTGCTGCGGGGACAGGCATTGCTGGATGCTCAGGCTTGGGCAGTAGGCAAGAGCTTGGGGGATCAGGACTATCAGTTTCTGGCGGCGAGCCAAGATCTGGATAAGCGACAAATGCAACTCCGGCTGGAAGCGGAGGAGCAGGCAAAGCAAGTGTTGTCCGAGGCAAACCGCAAAGCGCATCGACGCTTGAGCGAAGCTGAAGCAGCAAGACAACAGGTTTTAGCAGAAGCAAAGTCAGCGAGTTTGATGCTTGCAGCAGCAAATGTGAGGCTCAAAAGTGCCACTTCTAAGGAATTATTTCTCTCTGGGAAACCTTTTGGGGCGTTGCTTGAGGGACTGAGAGCCGTGCAAAAACTCAAACAACTTGATCGATCTGTTTGGGAGAAAGATTACACGCAGATGCAAGTCGTAGCAGCCCTGCAACAGGCAGTTTACGGGGTAAGGGAACAAAACACATTGGCGGCGCACGATGATTATGTGCTCAGTGTCAGCTTCAGTCCTGATGGACAAACGATTGCTTCAGGGAGTCAGGATAAGACGATCAAGCTGTGGAAGCGAGACGGCACTCTGATTACGACACTGAGGGGGCACGATGATACTGTGCGAAGTGTCAGCTTCAGTCCTGATGGACAAACGATTGCTTCGGGGAGTGAGGATAAGACGATCAAGCTGTGGAAGCAAGACGGCACTCTGATTGCGACGCTGAGAGGGCATGATGCTGCTGTGTCGAGTATCAGCTTCAGTCCTGATGGACAAACGATTGCTTCGGGGAGTTGGGATAATAGCATTAAGCTGTGGAAGCGAGACGGCACTCTGATTACGACACTGAGGGGGCATAATAATGTGAATATTGTCAGCTTTAGTCCTGATGGACAAACGATTGCTTCGGGGAGTGGCGATAGCACCATCAAGCTGTGGAAACAAGATGGCACTCTGATTGCGACGCTGAAGAGTCACGATGTTGCTGTGTGGAGTGTCAGCTTCAGTCCTGATGGACAAACGATTGCTTCGGGGAGTGAGGATAAGACGATCAAGCTGTGGAAGCGAGACGGCACTCTGATTACGACGCTGAAGAGTCACGATGCTGTTGTATGGAGTGTTAGCTTCAGTCCTGATGGACAAACAATTGCTTCGGGGAGTCAGGATAAGACGATCAAGCTGTGGAACTGGAACATGGACATAGACAGCCTAATGGAGCTTGGCTGTAACTGGGTACAGGATTACTTGAGGACAAATCCAAATGCGATCGAGAAAGATCGTGCCATGTGCGGCATCACCAGCAAAAAATAAGGGTACGATCGCCTGTCTGGATCAATGTAGCTTCCTTTACTCGGCTGGCTTCTTGAGCTAACTTGAGAATTATTATCTAATAGACAATTTATGGCAAAACTGACCCCGATCACTCTCGAAGACGGCACTCTCATCTACATCGAAGCTACAGACAACACTGCCTCTGGCGTTCTCGTTCCTGATAAACCTGTTGGAAACACTGAACCCAAACGCGGCTTATTTACAGACGAACCCCAGAAGGCAATTACTCAAAATTTTCAAGCGATCGAACACACGATTCGAGCCTATACGCTGCATACGCTCAATGCCTTTAAGAGTGTCGCGATCGCCGAAGTCAGCGAAGTGACGCTCAAATTCGGCATCAGCATCAGCAGCGAAGCGGGAGTCCCTTACATTGCCAATGCAAAAGGTGGCTGCAACCTGGAAATTAGCGTCAAATGTCAATTTCCGAAGAAAAGCGAGTAACGGGCGATTTTGTCTTTGACTCACTTCGCGATCGCTGCCAGAAGCATACAGCAATTCAAATGAGAGCGATTGTTCAAGAACCACTCGATAAGCGATCGCTCTGCCACTTTAATAATCACAAAATTGCAGACGGAACCAAGGCGTTTCCTTCTGCAAGAGATTACGAAGTAATAATGCTTGCAATTTCTATTTACTTTATACGCTTATGTTTGCAGATTGAGCTTACTTGACCCATTGAATCACGACATCGAATTTGTCATTTTTGGGATTTAGCTGCAAAAAGAAAGACGACTATTATTTTGTCACAAATCCTGAATGCGACTATTATTTTGTCGCTAAGTTGTAAGCCTAAGCAGTATTTCTAATACCTGTTAAAGAAGCTGAAATTCTTATGAAATAATAGATACAGCTTGATGACATTAATCTGTCTCGATGACATTTAATTTGTCACGGTACAATTTAGACAGAATCCTGGATAGCGATCGATTGGATGAGCAGCGAGATCGAGTCAGATCGTTCATCGCATTCACCCGCCCCCGGAATTCCATTCCAGGGCGAGATAGAACGGAGCGAGGAAACTGTTGATACGTTTCAAACACTCTCTTAGACAGTCAGATGGTTAATCGCGGAAGCAGCGAGAGCTTCTACCCGTTGTTGGGTCTGACGAAGGCTTTCTTCAAGTCGATCGCACAGATTGAAGAATGATTCAACCAGTTCCACAATTTTTTCCTGTTCTAGTAGAGGAGGAAGAATACACTCAAGACTTTTAAGAGCTTTCTGATTCAAGTTGCTCATTGTTGAACCCACGGAGGCTTCTCCAAGGTGGTTACGACCGTAAGGAGAACGCAATAGAAGGGCAATAAACTCTGGAGAAACGCCTTCTTTTAACCTTAGGAACATACTGCCAGTCCCACAGAGCCAACCTTCTTCCGCCTTCGTAATCACAGCACATCTACCTAATTCACCACGTCGAGCAACGACTAAATCTCCTTCTTGAAGCTTGTAATTGCTCAACTCCTGATATTTAGTTTTAGAAAGAGTTTTGTCATTTTTTGGAATTATTATTCCATCCTTCATGTTTTCAGGATTTACCACTGGGATGCCGCCAGTAACGTAATCGCGTTGGTGAAGCATTGTTCCGAAAGGTCCCGTCTGAATATGCTCAGTGATATCTGAAAGTTGAAGATGCTTCCAGCGTTTGGAAATTTTCCGCTTCGAGTCAGATGAATTGTCGTCATCTTCTGTTACTACTGAGGTCGGTCTTTGCATAGTTAGCTTACCTCTCACCGCCAACTGCAAAACCGATCGACGTAAATCTCCCACATCTTCCGGCTTTTGGCTGAGCGATCGCCAATTATCACGAACGATCGACCAACTTTTCTGCAATTCCTCATCGGTTTCGGCATTCATGAGAGCAGCGATCGCGCTTTCCCTCAGTTTTTGCCGCAGCTTGTCTTGTGCTTCTTGGGATTGTTGGTAGCGATCGCACAACGCCATCAACTCATCCACCTTCTCAACAATCCGTTTCTGTTCTGATGAAGGAGGTAATAATACCTCTAAGCCAGCTAAGTCTGAATAAGAAATGCTTGGGAAAGTAGTACCCTTTCCCTGCTGTAAAAGTTGTTCGCCTAAATGCCAAAGCAAATAATTTAGATAATTTTGTGCTTCCCACCCTCTAACTAAAGCAACTCCTCGTCCGATACAAGCATCAAAAGCTGCAATATTAGTTCTTCCAGTTGTTGCGCCTCTTACACAAACCAATAAATCATTTTGTTTGCACATTCGAGACGGAGCAGTGGTATATTTCGTCTTTACAGTAAGACCAAATGCACCAGGAGAGAACTCGACCGGACCATTAATTAGCGGAACGCCTTCTCCGTCTTCGTTATAAGTATCTCCTGGTGGAGAATTACCCATTTCTACAAGTGCAACATCAGCTAATCGACATCTAATCCAACCTTGTGGAATTAATGTTTCAGTTTTCTGAAGGGGTAGAACATCTCGTTTTTTACCACTATTAGCCTCAATTATTAGTGTTTTATTTCTGACAATTATTTCTTGTGCAGGTTCATCTTCTGGATTTTGGGAAACTAATTTTCCCCGTACTGCCAAATCGAGAATGAGCGATCGTAATTTTGCAATTCCGTTGGGTGCTTGAGCGATCGTGTCAAAGTGTTCTAGAAACGTTTTGAAATCCATGAATTCAGCTAATCTCTTGAGGTTCTTCTACAGCAGTTCCAGAAAGTCATCCACGCTAATTCGTGCCTGTTTCAAAATTTGAGATAGCGTCGATCTCTTAACAGGTCGATGAGCAGGAACAGTAATTTTGAGCGTTTCATCCGGCAATTCCTTTTCTAACCGAATGTGGCTACCTCGTTGCCGTACAACCTCCCATCCATCTTTCGTTAATGCTGTAATAATTTCACGATAAGAAAGGCTAGGAGCTTTACTCAAACGACCAACTCCCGCACAATTGTCCCTTCTGAAAAACTCTCTTCAATAACCTCTAAATAAAGCTCGATCGCCTCCTGAATGTTTGCCAGCGCCTCATCAACATTTTCACCTTCACTAATACAACCCGGCAACGAAGGAACATAAACGGTATATCCACCTTCATCACTCGGTTCTAAAACAACTTTCAGTTTCATAAAACCTCTGTTCGTGCAATTTTGTTCTCAGCTTACTTGATCGAAAATGAGCGATCGTAGTTTTGCAATTCCGTTGGGTGCTTGAGCAATGGTATCGAAATTATCAAAAAAAGCCTGCAAATCCATTAATAATGCCACCTGCTTAAAAACCCAAAACTGCAATCTAAAAAATCTAAACTATTCACTCTACTGCAACCATCTCAAAACTCTCGCTCTCATTAATTCGATAAAACAAGAAGTCTGAATCGAGCGTCAAAATCTGCTTAATTCCCATCCGCTCTGCTGTTAACACTAACGTCGCATCCGCAAAATCCATCGGGCGATCGCGATACTGCTCCATCAACCCAAACAAGCGATCGTAATCTCCCACCTGAATCTCATAAATCTCAAGAATCCGCGCTTGTAAAAGTCCACCCAGTTGTTTTTGAGCAAGATATCCACTCCCTCGACCTGCCAAATACATCGCCTCTGTCAGACAAGCCCAAGTCGTAACCAAAGGTAACTTTAATTTTAAAGATCTTAGAAGCCGCGAATAAGCAGCATACTTAGGCTGCGTCTTATCCACAAAACAAACTAAAACACCCGTATCGCACAGGATCATAACTTAAGACCCTGATGCCGATACTTCTCAACCAGAATTTCTTCAATCTCCTTCTTCAACCCCGATCGTTGAATTGGCTCTCCAGGCTCTAAGGATTCCATCTCTTCTAACCAATTTGATAAGCGACGATTTAATGTTTCAGCATCTGGGTCATGGGCAACATCGTCGTCTACAGCCTGCGTTCCTACTTGAAGCTGAGTCATAAGATGCAAGAAGATCTGCTGCTTATCTGCCTCAGACATCCGATCGATCGTCTCCAAAACCTCTGCTAGTGATGTTTCCATTGCAATCCTCTCTCACGCAAGATAAACAACTTTTTCCTCTATTCTAGGCAATCCTTCAACGCTGCTAGCAAAGCTGATCGTGCCGCATCCGCTTCCTGTGCTGCTACCCGATACTTATCTAGTAATACCAAAGGATCTTCGTGACTATCCGCGATCGCATTCGGGTTCTTGATATCCAAGTTGTAACCATTCGCCGCAATCGTCTCGATCGACACCTTCCAAGCCAACTCCGACTCCTGCCGATCGTTCCACCAAGCCTTCTCAGCATCAAACTCCTGAATCTTCATCGGCTTCGTCTTCGAGTACGACTTCGCTCCTGGCGGATAAGGATGCTCATAATACCAAACCTCCCTCGTCGGCTCCCCCTTCGTAAAAAACAGAACATTCGTCCGAATACTCGTATAAGGACTAAACACCCCATTCGGCAAACGCACGATCGTGTGCAAATTACAATCGCGCAGCAATTTCTCCTTAATCCGAGTCTTAATCCCCTCCCCAAACAACGTCCCATCCGGAAGCACGATCGCCGCTCTCCCTCCCGGCTTCAATAACTCCATCACCAGCACCAAAAACAGATCCGCCGTCTCCCGCGTCTGAAACTCGCTCGGAAAGCCCCGCTCAATCCCATCCTCCTCCATCCCACCAAACGGAGGATTCGTCACCACCACATCCACCTGATCCTCACGCCCATAATCTCGCAGCGGTTTACGCAGCGTATTGTCGTGACGCACATTCGTCGGAACCTCAATCCCATGCACCATCATATTTGTCACACAAAGCAGATGAGGCAATTGCTTCTTCTCGACCCCCAGAATGCTACGTTTCGCCAACTCCAAATCCTTCGTAGACTTCGCCTGCTGCTTCAAATGCTCATACGCATAAGTCAAAAAACCACCCGTCCCACACGCCGGATCAAGCACCTTTTCCCCTAACTTCGGATCGACCATATCGATCGCAAACTGAGTTACTGCACGCGGCGTATAAAACTCACCCGCATTCCCCGCACTCTGGAGATCCTTCAAAATCTGCTCATACAGATCCCCAAACAAATGCCGCGTCTTCGACTGGTTAAAATCAATGCTTTCGTTAATCTTATCCACGACCTGCCGCAGCAGCGTCCCCGACTTCATGTAGTTGTAAGCATCCTCAAACACACTCCTCAGCAATAACGCTCGCTGTTTAGCAACGCCCTCTAGCTCATCTACATCCAAAGCCTTGAGCTTAGGAAACAATTGCCCATCAATCAACTCCAGCAAATCATTCCCAGTCGGCGCATCCTTCCCCAATTCCTTGCTATCTGCCCACTCATGCCAGCGCAAATTCAACGGAATCGGAGACTCATAATCCTCTTCGTTGATTTCTAACTCCGCATCCTGATCGCTAAAAATCTTGTAAAACAGCATCCAGCCCAACTGTCCGATCCGTTGAGCATCGCCATCCACCCCCACATCTTTTCGCATGATGTCTTGAATCGATTTGATGGTGGCACTCAGCGACATACAACTGTTCTCCCTCAAAGACCAAGAAACAGTTGTACCCTATATTGGTCAAAAAGCTCAAGCACCTTGATCCTCATACAGCAGTTGCGCCAATTCCTGAACCGCCGCTCTGTACTGTTTCTTTCCTCCAAAACTTCTGACCAATTCCACCGTCGTCCCCATCTGGGTAAACGGATCAAGCTGTAAAACCGTTCCATCCTCGATCGAGATCACACCCTGATCTGCATACTTATCCAGCAACGCATCCAACACCGATCGCGCCGTTCCACTGTACTTGGCAAACACATCCCGCTTGCGAACCTTCTCCGCCCGTTCCTTCCGGGTCAAAGGTGGACGATCGAACGCCACATAGCAAACCAAATCAAACAAGTCATAATCCTTGCCCACCATCTCTTCTAGGGCTTCCACAATCACGCCATGCTCTCTCAACTCATCGAGAATCGCTTGCTTACGATCGACTTCATGCCACTTGGTCAAAAAGCGATCGAGCGACTGATACGCCTCATTCACAGTGCGACGAGTATAGTCTTTCAGCGATTCCGTGGTGAGTTCGCCATTTTTGCCGTAGTAGCTCACCCGCTCTCTCGCGACCTGAAACTCCTGTCGGCTCACCTGATATTTCAGTTGCTCTTTCGACTCTCCCTCATCTCCACCATTTTCTTCACCCTCGGATTGAGAATCCGTCGATCGTCCCCCCTGACCAAATTCCTGATCTTGAATCGGTGGCCCATCCCAATCCTTGTCTTCAAAAAGCTGAGTCGCCCCGCGAAAATCAATAATCGTGAAGTAATTCTTGCCATAATCAGGACGCAACCGAGTGCCCCGCCCAATGATCTGCTTAAACTCCGTCATCGATTGAATCCGTCGATCGAGCACAATCACCTGACACGTCTGAGCATCCACCCCAGTCGTCATCAACTTCGAGGTCGTCGCAATCACCGGATAAGCTTCTTTCGGATTGATGAAATTATCCAATTGCGCCTTCCCTTCCTTCTCATCGCCCGTAATCTGCATAACGTAGCGATGATCTTTCTGAACCAATTCCCGGTTCAAATCCACGTTCGCGATCGCGCTTCGCATCTGTTCCGCATGGAAAATATTTTCACAAAACACGATCGTCTTCCGCATCGGATCACCCTCATGCAGAAATTGGCTCACATATTCCGCCACCAACTCAGTCCGCTGCTTGAAGAAAATCGTGCGATCGTAATCCCGCAGGTTATACTCCCGTTCCTCAATCAACTGCCCCAAATCGTCATATTCTCCAGCTTCGGGTGTCCATCCTTCCAGGTCTTTATCCAAATTGACTCGCACCACCCGAAACGGAGCCAGAAAGCCATCCTCGATCCCCTGCTTCAAGGAGTATTGGAAGATCGGCTCCCCAAAATAATCGATATTCGAGACGTACTTGGTTTCCTTCGGCGTTGCAGTCAGCCCGACCTGAATCGCAGCTGAAAAATAATCCAGCACCTGCCGCCAATTGGAATCTTCTGCGGCGCTCCCCCGATGACACTCATCAATCACGACTAAATCGAAGAAATCTCGATCGAACTTTTCGTAAAGGTTGTCACGCTCCTCATTGCCAATGATCGCCTGATACAGCCCCAGATAAATCTCGTAAGACGTATTCATCCGTCCTGTTTCATCGACGAGTCTGCGATCGAGCTTCGTCATCACCTCACCAAAGGGACGAAAATCATTCACGATCGTCTGGTCTATCAGCGCATTGCGATCAGCAAGAAATAAAATCCGCTTTGCCACCTTCGTTTTCCAGAGTCGCCAGATGATATTGAAAACGGTATAAGTCTTTCCGGCTCCAGTCGCCATCACTAGCAAACACCGCTTTTGACCCCGTGCGATCGCTTCGATCGTCCGATTCACCGCAAGCTGCTGATAATACCGAGGCTCTTTCCCACCAATCTCCACAAAATACGACGAACTCAGCAACGCTTCATTCGCATCCTGAAGCTGCTTCCACTGCTTATAGCGCTCCCATAGCTCATCTGGTGACGGAAACGCATCCAGGCTAATATCTTGTTCGACTTGAGCATAAGTCCCACTGCGATCGTGCAGCACAAACCCGTCCCCATTAGAAGAAAACACAAAGGGAACCTCCAACACCTCGGCATAGGCAAGTGCCTGCTGCATCCCCGCTCGAACGCTATGGTTATTGTCCTTCGCCTCAATAATCGCGATCGGCTGATTCGTTTGATAAAACAACAGATAGTCTGCAAACTTCCGTTTTCCCCGTCCGGTCATCTGACCCCGAACGAGCATCTGACCGTCTGTGAAGTAATACTCGCGTCGAATCTGGCTCTTTTTCCAGCCTGCATTGTGAATTGCTGGGGTAATGTAGCGATCGCAAATATCAGCTTCACTTAGTTCTTTTTTACTCATGTTGCCTAGGGGGATCTCAGCACATACTGATACAGTATTCCCCCCGACTCAGTAACGTCAGTAATTTGCCCAAGACTTCATCAATTCGCCTATTCTGAACAAACTCTTTGCACATTCTCCCGATGCCGAAAGTTCTTCAACTGCTTAAAACCACGTCGCATTAAGTGATCGAGTCTCTGCTGGGTATTTGTCTGCCTCAATCTTTAGGTGGATGCCATCCACTCGATACCCAACGTTTTCGAGCGACTCGAATAATTGCTCGATTCATCTGCAATGCCAAAATCGTCGATCGCCCAACTACAGTTAGCCCTTCGACAGTTGTACCATCCTCACTCCAGGTAAAGTGATCATTCCAGTTTTGACAGCGTGGATTGAACAAGGGAACGGTGGTTGCAGTGAGTGGGTCAGTAGATTCTGTCGTATCTGATTTGAATTCGTTGCAGGCTCGACAAGCAAGGCAGACATTTTCAAAGACTGTTTTTCCTCCCTTTGAGCGTGGAAGAATGTGATCAAAGGATAGAACAATTCCACTGTTGACTGCTTGAGTCAAACAGTAGCAGCACCGACCGCGATCGCTGATTTCAATCTGATTTCGTAGCTCAACTGGAATGTAGTTTGACACAGACTTTTAAGGCGTTGGGATTAGGTGTCTGCGCCAGCGCAAGAGGGTTGCAGCATGGGCTTTACGAAGCATGAAAGCATCGGCTGTGTGTCTGAGTTGAGCAAGTTCAAGTTTTTCAGAATCACTCAAGCTGCTTTCTCGATTGAGTTCGAGCAATTCATCATACCGGGCTGTGTCAGGTGAATATTGATGACTCCGGGCGATCGACCAGAGTGCATTGTCGTCTAATCGATCGAGAGCAGCTAAGTCCGCCTGAAATTCTTCGGGAACGTCATCCCAATCTGGAGGGCTTCCGACTTCTAGCGCATGGAGAATGACAGCTTCCAATGGCTGCTGAGTTGCTTGAGCAGTGCTGACCAAACGTTGATAGAGTCGTTCTGGAAGTTGTAACGTAATTGAGGCGGTCACAGGATTCACCTCCTGAAAGTATTCCTATTTTATCTCGATCGCTCAGTATTCTCTTTCGCCCGTTTTTCTGGATCAAACTTTAGACGGAAAACGCTAAACTAGAATCCCTGATTCTTCATCTCTCATGTTGGTTGCTGCTTTTTACAAGTTCGTTTCTCTCCCAGATTATGTGGAGTTGCGCGCTCCTTTGCTGGCACTGTGTCAAGAGCAAGAAATTCGTGGCACGATTCTGCTGGCGCAGGAAGGAATTAATGGCACGATCGCGGGATCAAGACCTGCGATCGCTCAAGTTCTCGACTATCTCCGCAGCGATTCAAGATTTGCTGACCTGAACGTGAAAGAATCTGAAACCGAATCGCGGATGTTCGATCGCTTAAAGATCAAACTCAAAAAAGAAATCGTCACTCTAGGAATTCCCGAAGTCGATCCGACTCAGAAAGTTGGAACCTATGTGA
Organism: Leptolyngbya sp. UWPOB_LEPTO1; assembly: GCF_017302695.1. Lineage (NCBI taxonomy): Bacteria > Bacillati > Cyanobacteriota > Cyanophyceae > Leptolyngbyales > Leptolyngbyaceae > Leptolyngbya > Leptolyngbya sp. UWPOB_LEPTO1. The sequence goes on from NZ_JAFLCJ010000029.1 coordinate 39,157, forward strand.
AACCGCAAGAGTGGAATGCGGTGATTTCTGATCCTGAGACGATCGTGATTGACGTGCGTAATCGATTTGAGGTCAGTGTTGGCAGTTTTGAAGGGGCGATCGATCCTGAAACTGCTTCGTTTCGACAGTTTCCAGACTATGTGCGATCGCAGCTTGACCCAACTCAGCATCAGAAAGTTGCAATGTTCTGCACGGGTGGAATTCGCTGCGAAAAAGCTTCGGCATATCTGCTGTCTCAAGGATTTCAGCAGGTCTATCACTTAGAAGGCGGGATTCTCAAGTATTTAGAAGAAGTACCTTCAGAGGAAAGCTTGTGGCGGGGCGAATGTTTTGTGTTTGATCAGCGGGTGGCAGTGACACAGGGAGTCAAAGATGGCTCGTATGAGATGTGCTATGCCTGCGGACATCCCATCTCTCCCGAGGAAAAAGCCTCTCCTCTGTATCAAGAAGGAATTTCTTGCCCCTATTGTTCAGACACTTGTTCGGAATCCTTAGAATGATTCGGAGCTATCAGAAATTGAACAGCAATCTTTCGATGCTCGTTCAATTTCCTGAAGTCAAAGTGCTTTGCGATCGCATTCTCTGAAGTAAACCCCAATGTCTTAGAGAATAAGACTGAACGCAATTGGAAGCTTGATTGGTACTGGCAAAGCTTGAACTGAGTTTAACCTTCTTGAATCAAGTGAAGCAGTTCATCGGTCGAGATTTTGCCGCTGACTTCTGTGCCTTCTAGTAAGCTATCTGCTAGCTCGCGTTTGTGTTGATGGAGATCGACAATCTTATCTTCGATCGTGTCTTTTGCCACGAGTCGATAAATCGTTACTGGACGCTGCTGACCAATTCGGTGTGCACGATCGCTAGCTTGATCTTCAACGGCTGGATTCCACCACGGATCCATATGAATCACATAGTCTGCGGCTGTCAGATTGAGTCCTGTTCCTCCTGCTTTCAGGCTAATTAAGAACACATCGCCTTCACCTGCTTGGAAGGCATTAATGCGCTTCTTGCGTTCAGGGGTTGAAGTCGAACCATCGAGATATTGATAAGCGATCGCTTTTTCTTGTAATAGCTCTTGCAAAATCTTGAGATGATCGACGAATTGACTAAAGACGAGAACTTTATGTTTGTTATCAAGCAGTTCTTCTAGTACTTCACCAAACAGTTGCAGCTTCGCACTAGGAAGTGGAGAGTCGGGAGTTACTAATCGAGTATTACAGCACGATCGACGAAGCTTCATAATCTCAGCTAAGACTTGCAAGTGCTTTTGTCCCGCGGTTGCATCGGATTCTGCAAGACGCTGCATTGCGCTTTTTCTCAGTGCTTCATAGAAAAGTCGTTCGTCAGTACTCAACTCGACATGAAGGACAATCTCAGTTCGAGAAGGCAATTCTTGTAAGACCTGAGTTTTAGTCCGGCGCAGGATGAACGGTTGAATCAGTTTTCTTAAGCGAGTTCGGGCTTGTTTATCTTCAAATCGTTCGATTGGAGTCGCAAAGCGTTCGTTAAATTGCTCAAGCGAACCGAGTAAGCCAGGATTGATAAATCGGAATAAATTCCACAATTCGCCTAAGTGATTCTCGATCGGCGTTCCGGTTGTAATTAGTTTGAAGCCGCCTCTGAGGTTCATTGCAGCTTGCGATCGCTTAGTTGCAAAGTTCTTAATCGATTGTGCTTCATCAAGCACAATGGTTTGCCATTCGATTTGAGCTAGCTTTTGGGCAACGTCATCTTGCTGAAGTAAGCCATAGCTGCAAATCAAAATGTCAAACGGTTGTAGACGATCGAGAACTTTTTGGCGATCGCCACTTCCAAATTGCACAACATTCAACGTTGGAGCAAAACGCTCAACTTCACTAATCCAGTTCAAGCACACCGAAGTTGGAGCGATGACTAACGTTGCTCCATTCGCAGCACGAGTGAGGATTAAGGCGATCGATTGCAACGTTTTACCTAATCCCATTCCATCGGCTAAACAGGCTCCTACGCCCCAGTGAGCAAGCTTTGCCATCCAGCGAAATCCTTCGATTTGATAGTCGCGAAGTTCAGCTTGTAACGTTGAAGGAAGAACCGGATCGAGAGATTCGACTTCTTTGAGTTTTTGAATGTGTTTTTGCCAATATTGATCGGCTTCTAGTTCGCCAACTTCATCGATCCAATCCTCGATCGCAACTGCAGCAAGCGGATGAAATCGGGTTTTCTTGCCTTGCTGTTCTGCGATCGCTCGAAATTCATCGAGTCGTTTGCGAAACTCTTTGGTGAGTGCGAGAAACTGACCATCTTCTAGACGAATAAATCGACTGTTCGATTGTCCTAATAGTTCTAACAGCCGTTGCATTTCCAGCACTGAGTCTTCGTCAATTCTCAGTTCACCGCTGGCTTCAAACCAATCTCGCTGGCGTTGAATCTTCATCTGAAAATTGCCGATTCCAACTTCGCGGCGAATGCGGAACTTTTCACCTTCGGGATGAGAAATAATAATGAGATCGCCCAATTCCTGAAGCTCTAGCAATAGCTCCAAACAATCCTCTGGATCTTCAATGAGCCATTCGCCATCTTCTTGCTCATGTTCCATTAAAATATCGCAGTCGAGCATGGCATCATTTGCCAATTTTCGTTCTAGCTTCAGGTCTCGTGTAGTCTGTAATCGCTGACCTTCGACTTCTGCAATGACAGTTTCTCCGCCCATTCCAGGACGATAGTATGATCCACCCGTTGCAAAGGGACGAACTAATACGGCAACTCTCAGCCCGGATCGCGCAGGCAGAAGATGAAAATTAGGAGTCGGATCAGCAGGCACTTCTTCGGCACTTACACCGCCACCGATATCTGAATGAACGGTCACCAGTCCAGAAATGGCATGAATGGCATTAAGGACTCGATCTTTTGCTTGTTCGGGAACTTCTAATTTGTTGCGTGAGCCTAGAATTTCTCCAATTCGTCGATGCTCAGCCGTCAGTTCAATAATTTTCAGCCGAGTTGGACTTTCTTTAATTAACAAAATGCTTTGATTGTCTCTGAGAGCCGGAGAAAGTTCTAAGGTTAAGCGATCGTGCTTTCCCTTTTTCACGATCAATTCTGGTTCACCTCGAACCACCTCAATTCTTGTACCCGGTGCATCGTCCCAAAATACATACGGATGACCAACTAACCCTAGAATTGCTTTTTCGTCAAATCGATAATCGACTTGTCCATAATATCCGCCTGATGAATAGGCTTTTAGCCCCGCACAAATTTTCTGATCTTGTTCGGTTAGATAAGGAAAATCTTCACTCGATCGAGCTAAGCGCTTCAAAGCAACATTGCGACCTTTTCCCCATTCGCCTTTTGCATTTAGAGATTGCTCTTTCGGTTGAATTGTCCAAGAGCTAGCATACATTGTGATAAACCAAGCGAGGCGCTGCTTTGTTTCTGAAGGTTCAGAAGCAACTGGAGCTTGATTGAGGTTAGTTAAGGCATTTAGACAAAGCTCCCAAGGTTCGAGTGACTTTACTAAATCGACTAAAGGTACAATTTCCGTCGATCGCTGAAGCTGGTCTGCAATCTTAACGAATTCGCTCTTGGGTTTGAATCGCGAGAGTAACATAGCAACTTCGAGCGCGACCCAGTAATAGCCTGAGGCTTGAGCTTGAGCATAGAAAGCGCTGAGTCCACTTGAAAGTCTGGATCTCGCAGTCGATGTGTCTGTCCAGTACACGACGAGTGCATTCACAATTGTTTCGATGCCATGCTGATGTCGATAAGGAGCTAAATCGAGAATCCAATCTTTCTGAGCAATATCTCCTTGCTGAAGCTGAATGATTTTCTCTAGCGTTTCATAGGTTGGACTCAGCCAATTCTTTGCCTGTTTTCCAATCCCTGCATAGGTTTTAGCTTCACTCAATTGGGCAGCCGATCCCGCTTTCAGCAATGCCAAAATGAAAAAGATGCCGAGTAGTCCGCTGAAGTAGGCTTTGCGTTTGCCGATAGCTTTGCGAAAGGCAGCAAGCCCGATCGTATATTGTGCGATCGCAGTCTCGAAATCCCCACTTAACGTTTTTAGCCATCCTGATAATGCGGCACTTGGCTCTGCGGGTAAGCGTTCTAAAATAGATTGTGCTTCAGCCAGTTGTCCTCTCAGTAACAGTTGCTCGACTAGAAGCAGCGGTTGCCACCTGAATTTAATCTTGTTTTCCTGACAATCTTCCTGAAGCAGCGTAAACGCCTCATTCGCGGGGACGAATTGCTGCACGGAATGATTCAAAATTCCGAGGAGGACTGTTTCATATAAAGGTGCTGGCAATGAGCGCACCCACTCTGCATCAAATGAACGATTACAGACTTGAAAGATCGCTTCATCGATCGTGATTTTTGTTCGATTGAAACTGTAGCGAGAGTAGTGCTCAAACTGTTTGCTGGCGTAGGTGAGATCGTTTCGATAAATGCCGATGCGAAATTCGCGCAAAAACTGTTGCTCAGTCTTGAAATATTTAGCGCTGCCTGAAAGTACTTGAATGGGATTGACTGCCTCAGTGGCGGCGACCAGAGTTTCAAACTTGTTGTCTGCGATCGCGTCCCGAGTTGCAATTTCAACGATCGCTGGATTGCACTGAAACCCGTTTGAAACTTGCACTAAAATTTCATCATTAATTAAGCGATCGAGTCTCGTCTTCAGCATCGCATCGCTCAAGACTTTCCCACCCTCTCTGATCCCCGCATGCTGGAGACATTTCAAACAAGCTGCACGGTATATCGGTTCATACATGACCGAGAACACCTGTACGATTTGGCGCTTGATTTTGTCTAATTTGCGATAGCGATTGAGAATCTGAGCGTGATCATCACTCATAAGCGTTTAGCTCAATGAAGTTTAATCAGGATAACAAGAAATTTAGGCTGCTCTCAAACCTGAATTCCCAAAAAAATTAGCATTTAAGATCAGGGGATCACGTTAAGATCTAAATCCTAATTTAACCTCCGCGTTCTGGAACTGATATGAAACTGGCAGGAAGAGTAAGTCAGGTGACTCCATCGCTCACCCTCGCGATCGACGCAAAAGCCAAGGCGATGAAGCGTGACGGTATTGATGTCTGTAGCTTTAGCGCAGGCGAACCCGATTTCGATACACCAGACCATATCAAGCAAGCGGCGGTTGATGCGTTAAAACAAGGTAAAACTCGATACGGCCCTGCTGCTGGAGAACCGCTCTTAAGAGAAGCGATCGCGCACAAACTGCAAACCGAAAATCAACTCTCCTATGCTCCCGAAAATATCATCGTGACGAATGGCGGTAAACATTCGCTCTACAACTTGATGATGGCAATGATTGATCCGGGCGATGAAGTGATCATTCCGGCTCCCTATTGGGTGAGTTATCCCGAAATGGTTAAGCTTGCAGGTGGTGTGCCTGTGATCGTCAAAACGACGGCTGAAACAGGCTACAAAATTACGCCGGAGCAGTTGCGCCAAGCGATTACGGATAAGACGCAACTTTTCATTCTCAACTCGCCCTCGAATCCCACGGGTATGGTTTACACGCCGGATGAGATTCGCGCGATCGCTCAAGTGATCGTTGAGAAAAATATCTACGTGGTTTCAGACGAAATCTATGAGCGCTTGCTCTATGACGGTGCAGAGCATTTGAGCATTGGGGCTGTCAGTCCAGAAGCGTTTGAGCGCACAATTATCAGTCATGGATTTGCCAAAGCTTATTCGATGACGGGCTGGCGAGTCGGCTATCTCGCGGGGAATCTGGATTTAATCAAAGCGGTGACGAAGATTCAAGGGCATAGCACCTCGAATGTCTGTACGTTTGCTCAATATGGCGCGATCGCTGCGTATGAAGGTTCACAAAATTGTGTCGAAAAGATGCGCCAAGCCTTTGCCGAGCGGCGACAAGTGATGTTTGACGGGGTAACTGCGATTCCCAAATTAACTTGTGTTAAACCGGATGGAGCGTTCTATCTGTTTATCAATATTGGTCAGCTTGGGATGACTTCGCTTGAGTTTTGTGATGGTTTGCTGACAGAACAGAAAGTTGCTGGAATTCCAGGAATTGCATTTGACGCAGACGATCATATTCGCTTCTCTTACGCGACGGATATGAATACGATCGAGCGAGGACTCGATCGCTTAGCTGCTTTTGTCAAATCTAGGATCTAATCAGTTCGGCAGAGCGTCGCATTGCGTTTGCCTGGCTGAATGGAATTTGCGGCTACTATCGCCGTTCTAAGTTTAGTGGGGAGTAGGGAGTGGTTCTGTTTGTACCTCCCTACTCCTCACTCTTCTTGCTTCGTACTTCTGTTTGCAGGTTCGATCGAGCAACAGAAAAAAAGCGCGATGTAGAATAAAAGACATGGCGTTTTGCGATCGCGCTTCCGTATGACTTTTGATTTCCAGTCTTATCTCGCATCAATTCGCACGACTTACGCCAAGTGGTGGGAGTACTATACCTTAACGGATGCGACTGGGAAACAACGACAGTCGCGAGAAGACTCGCCGTTTTTCGACTTTGGTTTGATGGTGCAGACGGTGAAACGGGAGGAGCGCGATCGACAGACAGAAGAGAAAGTCGAGCGATTTTCCGTGCTGGATGGGCTTCGGAAGTATGCGGATCAGCAGGTTTTATTAATTGGGCGACCAGGATCGGGGAAGTCTACGGCTTTGGCGCGACTGATGCTGGAAGAAGCGACGAATCAGCAAGCAAGGATTCCTGTATTAGTAGAATTGCGTTACTGGCAAGGGTCGATCGAGCAGTTGATCCGTGATTCATTGATTCGACATGATATGCCTGCTGAACAGGTTGAGGCAGCATTGAAGAATGCGCTGATTCTGTTTGATGGGGTTAACGAGTTGCCCTCTGAGGAAGCTCGATCGCAGCTTTCCGCTTTTCGACGCAACCATCCGAAACTCCCGATGATCTTCACCACGCGAGATTTGAGCATCGGGGGAGATCTGGGAATTGAGAAGAAGCTAGAAATGCAGCCGCTTTCTGAAGATCAGATGCGGGAGTTTGTTCGAGCTTACGTGCCAGAGCAAGCTGAACAGATGTTGCAGCAGTTAAAAGACCGATTGCGGGAGTTGGGACAAACGCCGTTGTTGCTCTGGATGCTGTGTAGCTTGTTTCGGCAAACCGGGAAGATTCCTGAGAATTTGGGGTTGGTGTTTCGGGAGTTTACGCAGGGATATCAGCGATATCTGAAAGATGATGTGCGGATCGAGAGCGATAAGGTTTGGTGGAAGCCCGTCCTTCAGCAGTTAGCTTGGGTGATGATGCAGGGGGAGAAGCCGACGGAGTTTCGAGTGGCGATAAGGTTTGAGGAAGCTGTGGGAGCGATCGCTCAATTTCTAGATCAGAAAGTGCCGTATGCAGAAGATTTTGCGCGGAAGTGTTTGCGGGATTTGCAGAAGCATCATTTGATCCAGGTGGGTACGAACCAAGAGGAATTAGAGTTTCGGCATCAACTGATTCAGGAATATTATGCGGCAGAAGCATTATTAGCGCGGTTAGAAGAATTTGATCTAGAAGATGGTGAGCAATTCAAGCAAGGGTTTTTGAATTTTCTGAAGTGGACGGAACCTATAGCATTGATGCTAGGACTCTCAAACGAATGCCTAGCGTTACAGATAGTTAAATCAGCATTAGAGATTGATCAAAAGATGGGCGCAAGACTATCGGGAGAGGTAGAACCTGAGCTTCATCAAAGAACTATTGAATTCGTAGATACTCTAAAAAGACCAAGCTGGCTAAAGATTAAACTTTTAGAAGAGACAGGATCAGACTATGCAGCTTCTAAAATTATTAAGTTTTTAAAGCATTTTGATGTTGATTTGCGTAAGAGTGCGGTGCATGCCTTAGGCAAACTCAGCTTTAATACATCTGTCCCTGAACTACTCAAACTTATAGAAGATCCTGAGTTATGTTGGAATGCAGTAGAAGCATTAAACAGCTTTTGCTCTGACAGTATTATTCCTGAGCTACTTCAGATTATAGAAAACTCTAATCGTGATACTCGTAGACGTGCAGTGGCAGTACTCAGCAAAATCAAATCTGCTCTCTCTATGCCTACCTTGCTTAGTCTAGTAGGGGATCATGACTCTTTTATCCGCATGTACGTAGCTCAAGCGCTAGGAAACATTGGTTCAACAGCATCTATTCCAATTTTGGTTGATCTTCTTGAAGATTCAGACTTTTTAGTATGTGAGCGCGCAGTGCTGGCATTAATTGAGATTGCTCCTGAAGAAGCTGTTACTGTCTTCGTGAAGCTTGCTCAGCACCCACATCCTCATATACGCCAAGCTATGACTTATGCACTAGGAAAAGTTGCTTCGGATGAAACGATCTCCGTTATCGTCACACTCCTTGACGATCCAGATTATGGAGTATTTGCTACAGCGGTAGAAATAATAGGTAAGATTGGCTTAGAAGAAACCGTACCAGTTCTACTTAAGTTTCTCAAAAATTCAGAAGCAGGCGTACGTGCTCATGCGGCAGAAACACTGGGTATGATTGGCGCAAAAGCCGCTGTCCCAAATTTAATTAAACTCCTTGAAGATTCAGATTCTCTTGTATGCATATGTGCAGCGGATGCCCTGACTAAGCTCGGTTTAGAGGAGATACCTCCAGTTGTATTCAAACTCCTTCAGCATTCAGAACCTGATGTGAGGGCGAGTGCAGCTTGCTTATTAGGCAATAGTGGTTCACAAGAAGCAATCCCAGTGTTGCTTAAGCTTGTTAAGGAAGATTTTGATGCATTTTATGATATTGCACCTGCATTAGCTAAACTGGATGAAGAAATGGCAATTCCAATTCTGCTTAAACTGATGACGGAAAACGCAGATTTGAGAGTGTGCAGAACAGCAGCAGAAGTACTTGGTGAGATTGGTTCGACAGAAGCAATTCCAATTTTAATCAAGCTTCTTGAAGATCTAGATACTAATTTACGTGTAAGCGTTGAACAGTCATTACCTGCTGTTCGGCCGCTACCTGCTGCTGCGCAAGGGCAAGAAGAGCTACGCGGCGCTCAGCCTGCCGGGCTGAAACGGTTCAGGCGCCGCCGCTGAAGGCGCGCACCTGTACGGCATCGAAGGGCCAGTCCAGCGACTGGCCGTCGGCGCGCTCCAGCACCGGGATGCGCAGCCCGTAGTCGGCGCCGAGCTGCGCATCCTCATCGATGTCCACCAGGTTCAGCCCCTGCGCCAGCCCGGCCGCCTGCAGCAGTTCCAGCGCCTGTTCGCACAAATGGCAGCCGTCGCGGTGATAAAAACGTAGCGCCATGCGCGCGTGTCCCGAATGCTTGAGGCAGCAAGCATAATCGCGGCCCCGATCTCCGCGCCCCGGATCCTCCGCCATGGCTGTCAGCGTATTCGACCTGTTCAAGATCGGCATCGGCCCGTCGTCGTCGCACACGGTGGGCCCGATGCGCGCCGCCTGCCGCTTCGCCCACCGGCTGGAGGAACGCGGCGTGCTGGCGCGCACCGTCCGCCTGCGCGGCGAGCTGTTCGGCTCCCTCGCCCACACCGGGCGCGGGCACGGCACCGACAAGGCCGTGTTCATGGGCTTCGAAGGCGCCGAGCCCGACCGCTGCGATCCGGACCAGATCCCGGCCACCCTGGAGCGCATCCGCCAGAGCAAGCGCCTGCGCGTCTCCGGCAAGCACGAGATCGTTTTCGACGAGAAGACCGACCTGGTGTTCAACAAACGCCAGAAGCTGCCCTACCACTCCAACGGCATGCGCTTCACTGCCTTCGACGAGCGCGATGAAGTGCTGTTCACGCGCGACTACTACTCGGTCGGCGGCGGCTTCGTGGTCAATCACGACGAGGCGGCGGCCGATCGCATCGTGCCGGATGCGACGCCGTTGCCGCACCCGTTCACGACCGGCGACGAACTGCTCAAGGAGTGCGCCGAGGCCGGCCTCAGCATTGCCGGCGTGATGCGCGCCAACGAGCGCGCCTGGCGCAGCGAGGCCGAGATCCGCGCCGGCCTGATGCATATCTGGCAGGCGATGCAGGACTGCGTCACCCGTGGCCTGCGCGAGGACGGCGTGCTGCCCGGCGGGCTCAAGGTGGCGCGGCGCGCGCCGGCGATGTACCGCGAGCTGCTGGCCAAGCCGGAAGCGGCCCTGCGCGATCCGCTGACCATCCTTGACTGGGTCAACCTGTATGCTCTGGCGGTCAACGAAGAGAACGCCGCCGGCGGCCGCGTGGTCACCGCGCCGACCAATGGCGCGGCCGGCATCGTGCCGGCGGTGCTGCACTATTACGCACGCTTCTGCCCCGGCGCGAATGACGACGGCGTGCTCGACTTCCTGCTGACCGCCGGCGCCATAGGCATCCTGTACAAGGAGAACGCCTCGATCTCCGGCGCCGAGGTCGGCTGCCAGGGCGAGGTCGGCGTGGCCTGCTCGATGGCCGCCGGCGGGCTCGCCGCGGCGCTCGGCGGCAACATCTACCAGGTCGAGAATGCCGCCGAGATCGGCATGGAACACAACCTGGGCCTGACCTGCGATCCGATCGGCGGTCTGGTCCAGATCCCGTGCATCGAGCGCAACGCGATGGGCGCGGTCAAGGCGATCAATGCCAGCCACATGGCCCTGCGCAGCGACGGCAAGCACCATGTGTCGCTCGACAAGGTGATCAAGACCATGCGCGACACCGGCCGCGACATGCAGGACAAGTACAAGGAAACCAGCCGCGGCGGCCTCGCGGTCAATGTGATCGAGTGCTGATGCGCACCCTGCTGCGATGGATGGGCCAGGCCTGGGCCATCCTCGGCCTGACGCTGGCGTTGCTGCTGCTGGTCGATCATCTGTTGCGCGCCTTCCTGCCAGACCCTCTGGCGGCGACGCCTTTCGAAGCCGGTGCAGTCGCACCCGCGCGCGAGCGCGCGGCAGCGGTCGCCGGCGATGACTGGATCGGACGCTACTGGGCTGAGCACGCGCAGGCGCGCGACACGGCGTGGCGCAGCTATGTCTACTGGCGCCGCCAGCCGCACCAGGGCGAGATCATCAACGTCGACGCGCACGGCTTCCGCGTCACGCCGCGCCCGGCTGAGCCGCCAGAACGCGAGATCTGGCTGTTCGGCGGCTCGGTGGCCTGGGGCACCGGCAACCGCGACACTGGCACCCTCGCCGCGCAGTTGCAGCAGGTCTACGCCGAGCGCGCGCCGGAACTTCGGGTGCGCGTGCTGAACTTCGGCGAGTCCGGCTATGTCTCGCGCCAGAGCCTCGCCGCGTTCCAGTCGGCGCTGGCCTGCAGCCAGCCGGCGGCGGACCTCGCGGTTTTCCTCGATGGCGCCAACGATGTCTTCGCCACGCTGCAATCGCGCCAGGCCGGATGGCCGCAGAACGAGGACAACCGGCGCCGCGAGTTCAACAGTTCCCGCCGCTTCGGGGCGCAACTGCGCGCCTGGGCGATGCAACTGGAAGGGATCGGCCGGCTGCTCGCCAGCGCACCCGAAGCGCTCGACGGTGCGGCCATCTTGCGCCTCGCGGCGGACACCGCAGCAGCCTGGGCGGCGAATGTGCGCCAGGCGCAGGCGATCGGCGCCGCCTTTGATGTTCCGGTGATGCCGCTTTGGCAGCCAACCGCCTTCGACCGCAGCCCGCCGCGCGGCGACGAGGCCGGCGTCAGGTCGTGCGTACTGGCGCAGCCGGCGAGCAGCGCCAGGGCGAGCGCGCCGGACAGCGGCCGGACGAGGCGGGAGAGGGCGAGAGGGCGCATGTCAGTCTTCACGGGTGAGGTTGTCGCGGACCTGCAGCAGCAGGCGGACGAGGGCGTCCTGTTCGGCGTCGGACAGGCCTTCGAAGGCGCGGGTCCGGACCCGGACGCCGCACTGGTCGATGTCCGCCCACATCGCCCGCCCCGCGTCGGTGAGGCGGACCAGCAGCGCGCGGCGGTCGGCCGGATCGGCGATGCGGACGGTGAGGCCGCGTTCTTCCAGCCGATCGAGGAGCCGGGTCATGGCGCCCGGGTTCAACTCGGCCTTGCGCGCCAGTTCCGACGCGCTGGCTTCGCCGTGGGCGAGCCGCTTGAGCGTGATGAACTGGCTGAAGGTGAGGTCGTGGCCGGCCGCGGCCAGCTCGCGTTCCATCCTGGCCCACATTGCATCGCGGACCTGCCGGAACAGGAGCCCGAGCTGGGTGCCGGGTTCGGACGGGGGTAGGCAGGACTCGTTCATGGGGCGCCATTTTGTCGCCCAAACAATATTTGTCAAGGCAAATATTGATCATGCAAATGGAACGATTCGTCCGGCGAAGCGCAGTCCCCGGCACCCGGCCCGGGCTGCCCGGGAAGGCGGCCGCGCGTGCCGTATCCTGCACCGGCCTTTTTCCCGGATCCGACACCATGGACCTGTTCTCCGCCATTCGCGCGCTGTTCGGTGGCGCTGCCGGGCGGGCGCCCGCGCTCGCCCCTGATGCCTTCACCGAAGAGATGGCCCGCCGGGTCCGTGTCGCCGCCCCCGACGTCGAGGTGCTCGTCCCCGGCGAACTCCAGCTGGAGCTCGCTTCCAGCACCGACAGCAGCGGCAGGGTCTATCTCGACAATGCCTACCGGATGTACTGCGGGCTCGCGCCCGCCGAGCGCGAGGAGATGATGGAGCGCTTCGTGCGCTCGTTCGCCGATGCCACCCGCGGCTTCGAGCCGACCCGCGACGCAATCATCCCGATCGTCAAGGACCGCGCCTGGCTGGGCGAGGTCGAGGCCTCGGTCCGCGCCCAGGGCGGCGAATCGCAGGAAAAGGTCTTCGAGCCGCTCAACGACGAGCTCGCCGTGGTCTATGCCATCGACACGCCGAACAACATCGCCTACCTCTCGCCCGGCATGCTCGACGAGTTGGGCGTCGATCGCGGCGAACTGCGTGCCCTCGCGGTCCGCAACCTGCGCGGCCTGTTGCCGGGGATCGAGGTGCAGCGCGGCGAGAAGCTCGGCATGGTCGTCGCCGACGGCAATTACGAGGCGTCGCTGCTGCTGTTCGACGACCTGTGGGCGCGCGAAGGCGAGCGCCTGCGCGGCGCGCCGGTCGTGGCTGTGCCCGCGCGCGACCTGCTGCTGTTCGCCGATGGCGCCGATGCCGAGGCCGTCGCGCAGTTGCAGGACCTCGCCACCCGGATGCGCGCCGAAGCCACCTATGCCCTGACCGACCGGCTGTTCGTCCGCGAGAACGAGGGTTGGCTGCCGCGCTGAGCCGCCCGCCGTACACTTCCGGGATGAGCCACGAGATCGAACCGCCCGCCGACGAGGCCCCCGCGCCGCGCAAGCGGCGCCGCCCCGAACTCACCCCGCAGCAGCGCGCGCTGGGGCTGCTGGTCCGGCGCGAGCATTCCCGCAAGGAGCTGGCCCGCAAGCTGACTGCCCGCGGGATCGAGGACGAAGACGCGCAGGCGGCGGTCGCACGGATGACCGCCGAGGGCTGGCAGAGCGACGAGCGCTTCGCCGAGCAGCTCGTCCGCAGCCGCGCGAACAACGGCTACGGCCCGGTGCGCATCCGCGCCGAGCTGGGCACCCACGGCCTCGATCGCGACGCCGTCGCCGCCGCGATGGACGGCTACGACGGCGACTGGGCCGCGAACGCCCGCGATCTCGTGCGTCGCCGCTTTCCCCGCGGCACCGACGACCTCGCGCAGCGGCGCAAGGCCGCCGATTTCCTGGCCCGCCGCGGGTTCGGCGGCGACCAGATCCGCGCCGCGGTCCGCTTCGACGCGGACGAGGATTGAGCCGGTCGATCGCGACCGCTCGCGTGCCGGCGCCCGAACCCGGTGGCGCCTGCTAATCTATTGAATCTTGGGTGGTTCGCTCGATTCCGCGCCGGCATCCTGCCGGTTCCGCGGAGGCGCGCCGCACCCGTCATCCGAATCGCCATGAAGACCACAGCCGACATCCGCCGCGACTTCCTCGAATTCTTCCGCTCGAAGGGCCACGCCATCGTGCCGTCGAGCCCGCTCGTCCCGGGCAACGATCCGACCCTGCTGTTCACCAACGCCGGCATGGTCCAGTTCAAGGACGTATTCCTGGGCGCCGAGAAGCGCAGCTACACCCGCGCCGCGTCCAGCCAGCGCTGCGTGCGCGCCGGCGGCAAGCACAACGACCTCGACCAGGTCGGCTACACCGCGCGCCACCACACCTTCTTCGAGATGCTGGGCAACTTCAGCTTCGGCGACTATTTCAAGCAGGACGCCATCGCCTACGCGTGGGAACTGCTGACCGGCGTGTGGCAGTTGCCGAAGGACAAGCTGCTGGTCACGGTCTACCACACCGACGACGAAGCCTTCGACATCTGGCACAAGCAGATCGGCCTGCCGGCGGACCGCATCGTCCGCATCGGCGACAACAAGGGCGCGCCGTACGCCTCCGACAACTTCTGGCAGATGGCCGACACCGGCCCCTGCGGCCCCTGCACCGAGATCTTCTACGACCACGGCGCGCGCATCGCCGGTGGTCCGCCGGGTTCGCCCGACGAGGACGGCGACCGCTTCATCGAGATCTGGAACAACGTCTTCATGCAGTTCGACCGTCAGCCCGACGGCACGCTGCTGCCGCTGCCGGCGCCATGCGTCGACACCGGCATGGGCCTGGAGCGCATCGCGGCGGTGCTGCAGCACGTGCACAGCAACTACGAGATCGACCTGTTCCAGCACCTCATCAAGGCCGCGGCCGCGATCACGAACACGACCGACCTCGAACACAAGTCGCTGCGCGTCATCGCCGACCACACGCGCGCGTGCAGTTTCCTGATCGTCGACGGTGTGCTGCCGTCGAACGAAGGCCGCGGCTACGTGTTGCGCCGGATCATCCGCCGCGCCGTGCGGCATCTGTGGAAGCTCGGTGCGCTCAGTGCCGAAGGCAATTTCTGGCGGATGGTGCAGCCGCTGATCGACGTGATGGGCGAGGCCTACCCGGAACTGGTCGAGAAGCGTGCGCTGGTCGAGCGTGCGCTGAAGGCCGAGGAAGCCGCGTTCTCGCAGACGCTCGACGCGGGCATGATGCGGCTGGAAGGTTATCTGCACCAGAACAAGCCGGGCGCGACCGATCCCGCGCTCACCGGCGAGCAACTGTTCCAGTTGCACGACACCTATGGCTGCCCGCCGGACCTCATCGCCGACATCCTGCGCGAAAAGGGGCTGGGCGAACTGTCGGCGGAGGTCTCCGCCGAGTACGACCGCCTGATGACCGAACAGCGCGAACGCGCGCGCAGGGCCGGCAAGTTCGGCGGCGGCGTGGCGCTGCCGGGCGAACTCATCGCCCAGTTGTCGCCCACCGCGTTCCTCGGCTATGACGCCCTCGACGCCGACGGCCTCGAAGTGGTCGCGCTGCTGAAGGACGGCAAGCCGGTCGACGCGATCACGGCGGGCGATGATGCGACCGTCATCCTCGATCGCACGCCGTTCTACGCAGAATCCGGCGGCCAGGTCGGCGACACCGGCACGCTGGCGGGCGAGGGTGCGGAGTTCGCCGTCACCGACACCCAGAAGCTGGCCGGCCAGTTCTTCGGCCACGTCGGCACGCTGTCGGCCGGCAGCCTCAAGCGCGGCGACCGCATCGGTGGCCGCGTCGACGGCGCCCGCCGTGGCGCGATCATCCTGAACCACAGCGCCACCCACCTGCTGCACGCGGCGCTGCGCAGCGTGCTCGGCACCCACGTGACCCAGAAGGGCTCGCTGGTGGCGCCGGACCGCCTGCGCTTCGATTTCGCGCATTTCCAGCCGGTGACCCCGGCGGAGCTGGCCGAAATCGAACGCCTCGTGAACGTCGAGATCCGCGCCAACAGCGAGGCCGAGATCCGCCACATGGGCATGCAGGAAGCGCTGGATTTCGGTGCGATGGCGCTGTTCGGCGAGAAGTACGGCGAACAGGTGCGCGTGCTGCGCATGGGCGACACCTCCACCGAACTGTGCGGCGGCACCCACGTGCGCCGCACCGGCGACATCGGCGTGTTCAAGATCGTGTCCGAGGGCGGCATCCAGGCCGGCGTGCGTCGGATCGAGGCCGTGACCGGGCAGGGCGCGCTGGATTACATCGCCGGCGAGGAGCATCGCCTGGCCGAGGCCGCAGGCCTGCTCGGCGGCAATCCGGCCGACGTCGGCGACAAGCTGCGCGCGCTGCTGGATCGCCAG